>JAKABK010000037.1 GCA_021796905.1 Actinomycetes bacterium | reverse complement strand
TCACCGGCAAGGCAGGGGCTGGTCGTGAAGGGCCGACCGTCGCCGAGGCCGACGATGGCGAAACCACCGGGGGGGGTTTCGCTGCAGTTGGGCCAGCCGACGTCGTAGCCCGAACCCGAGTAGGGACTGGTGGTCGAGGCGCCGGCGGGCACGTCCCCGCCGAGCATCACGACCACGGCGACGATCACGGCGAGCCACCAAGGCCGTCGCCACCTGCTGACCGGGTTCTCCATCGTCCCACTCCCCTTCTGCCGACGCACCGAACGGCCGGACCGGGACCGGATGATACTACGAGCGCCGTCGCCCGCTGGGGGAGCCGCTGGTGGGCGCCGGGGTTCGGGTCGTCGTGTCCCTCGCCGGCCCTCCTGGCCGGTCGGGCCCGCAGCCACGAGCTGGTCTCGGCGCCCGCCGGGGCAGGCGGGCCCGTCGGGGTCCCGGCGTCGCCGGCCACGTCGCCGGCCAGGTCCTGGCACGCCCTCCAGGCTCGCTGTCCGGGTTGGCTGTCCGCTCCTGCGAGGCCGGCGACGACGATGACCCTTTGGGGGCCGTTCCCTCGTCGAGGGGTCGGGGGTCCGGCCCCGACAGGCGGGGGTCGGGGCCGGGCTCGCGCTACACGAGCTGCCGGCTCGGGCCGGGCACCGGGACGGCGCGGTCCCGCACTGCCACGGTCGGCGCGGCCGGTGGGGCGACGGGGTCCAGCCGTTGCCCGCCAGCTGCTGAGGTAGGCTAAGCAAGTGTCGGTGGCGCGGATGGCAGCCGTACCGGAGCCCGGGGAGGCCCGGTACCCGGCGCCGCGGCGACGGATCGACCCGGACCGGGACAAGAGCTGGTTGCGTCGGGCACTGCCGATCGTGGCGGCGCACCGCTGGATGTTCGTCGCCGCCCTGAGCGCCTCGTTCGTCGGTCTGGTCCTGCAGGTGGAGATCCCCCAGTTGCTCGGCACCGACGCGATCGACAAGGCGCTCGTGCCGGGGGCGGCGGCCAGCGGCCGGGTCTCGGGCGCTGCCGCGGTGGCGCACTACTCCCACATCCTGTTCCACTACGTGTGGATCGTCGCGGCGCTCGGGGTGCTGGCCGGGCTGTGCGGCTACGTTTCCCGACGCTTCCTGCTCTCCACCGCTTATCGCATCGAGTTCGATCTCCGCAACCTGATCTACGAGCACCTGACCGAGATGTCGTTCTCGTTCTACGACCGGGTGCAGAGCGGTCAGCTGATCTCGCGCGCCAACTCCGATATCCGGGCGACGCAGATGTACCTGACCTTTGCGCCGGCGATCGTGGTCCAGTGCCTGGTCGCGGTGGTCGCCTTCGGCTACATGCTGTCGATCGACGTTCCCCTCGCGCTGGTCGCGATGTGCGCCATGCCGCTCATCTACTTCGCCAGTGTCCGGATGCGCCACCAGCTGTTCCCCGTGTCGTGGCTGATCCAGGCCCGACTGGCCGAGGTGGCCGTCGTCGTCGACGAGAACGTGAACGGGGTGCGGGTGGTGAAGTCGTTCGCGGCCGAGGACCGCCAGCTGCGCGAGCTCGCCCGGGCGTCCACCCGGTTGCGCTGGGCCTATGTGAGAGACGCTGACATCCGCGCCGGGTTCACCCCGTTGCTGCAGAACCTGGGCCAGGTCGGCATGGCGTTCGTGCTGCTCCTAGGTGGCTATCTCGTGATCGGCCACCACCTCGAGGTCGGGGCGATCGTCACCTTCAGCTTCTGGATCGTGATGCTCCAGGCACCGTTCCAGCAGCTCGGCATGCTGATCATGCTCGGTCAGCGGGCCTCCGCCTCCGCCCAGCGGGTCTACGAGATCCTCGACGAGCCGCCCGGCATCGTCGAGCGACCGGGTGCGACCGAGCTGGTCGATTGTCGTGGAGAGGTCGACTTCGAGTCGGTGGTCTTCTCCTACGTCCCCGACGGTCCCCGTGTGCTCGACGGCTTCGATCTCCATCTGCGCCCGGGGGAGACCGTCGCGTTGGTCGGTCGCACCGGTGCGGGTAAGACGACCGTGGCCCGACTGCTCGACCGCTACTACGACCTGACCGCGGGTGCTGTGCGCATAGACGGCCACGACGTCCGGGACCTGAGACTCGCCAGCCTGCGGGCAGCCGTCGGGATCGTCGCCGACGAGCCGTTCCTCTTCTCGACGTCGATCCGGGACAACATCGCCTACGGTCGCCCCGACGCCGACTTCGCCGACATCGAGTCCGCGGCGAGAGCGGCCGGCGCCGACGGGTTCATCCGGGAGATGCCGGAGGGGTACGACACGATCGTCGGTGAACGGGGCTACACCCTCTCCGGGGGGCAGCGTCAGCGCATCGCCATCGCCCGGACCCTCCTGGTCAACCCGCCGATCCTCGTCCTCGACGACGCGACCAGCGCCGTCGACGTCGAGGTGGAGAAGGAGATCCACTCGGCCCTGCGCCGGCTCATGACCGGACGCACGACGCTCATCATCGCCCACCGACTCTCGACGATCAGCCTGGCCGACCGGGTGGTGCTGGTCGACGGCGGCAGGGTGGCCGCCGAAGGCACCCACGCCCAGCTGTTGCGTGACGTCCCCCTGTACTCCGAGGTGCTGGCCCAGGGCGAGACTTCCAGCGCCGACGTGACGGGCAAGTGATGGCAACGGTGGTCCCGGCGGTGGTGGGCAACTGATGGCGATGGCCTTCGGTGGCGGCTGGGGTGGGGGTGGGCAGGCCTCCAACCCCGGCGGTGGGCTCCCATTCGCCGGGGTGCCCTCGGAGATGCGCGACGGCGTCGACCGTCTGCTCGCCGCGGAGCCCCCTCACCCCGATCCCGACGTTCGCTTCAGCCACCGGCCGCGGCCGGAGGAGCGGCGCCGCCTCACCCTCCGGGGTCTGCTCGCCCGTCACTGGCGGCTGGTCGTCGCAGCGGTGGTGCTGGTCGTGGTCTCGGCCGTCGCGGGCCAGGCAGGGCCCGAGCTGGTCAGCTACGCCATAGACCACGGAATGGTCCACCCGGACCTCGGTGTCGTTGCCGCGGTCGCCGGGGTCTACCTCGGGGTCACTGCGCTCGGCGCCATGGCCCAGTGGGCGATGGTCCGGACCACCGGGCGGATCGCCGCCCGGGTGATGTACGACCTCCGGGTCAGGATCTTCGGGCACCTGCAGCGTCTCGGTCTCGACTTCTACACCTCGGAGAAGGCGGGGGTGGTGATGAGCCGGATGACCAGCGACGTCCAGAACCTCCAGCAGCTCCTCCAGGACGGCCTGGCGCAGCTCGTGGTGCAGGCCCTGACCATGGTGGTTATCGCCTCGGTGCTGTTCGCGACCAACGCCGAGCTCGCGGCGATCACGGTCCTGATCGTGGTCCCGCTCCTCGCGGCAGGGTCGATCTGGTTCCAGTCGGCATCGGTCCGGGCGTACGCCCGGGTGCGCGACGGGATCGCCGCGGTGCTCGCCGACCTCTCCGAGAGCCTGCAGGGCATGCGGGTCGTGGTCTCCCACAACCGTCAGGCCCGCAACGTCGTCCACCACCGCAACGTCCTCGGCGACTACCGCCGGGCCTATGACCGCACCGCCGAGATCAACGCGGTATACGGGCCCGGCAGCCAGTTGCTCGGCTACCTCGCCCAGGCCGTCCTGCTGGCGGTCGGCGGCACGATGGTGCTCCACGGCCAGCTGAGCATTGGTGCGCTCGCAGCTTTCTTCTTGTACCTCAACCGGTTCACGGCCCCGATCCAGCTGCTCGCCCAGCAGTACACCACCTACCAACAGGGGTACGCGTCGATCCGCAAGCTGCGCACCCTGCTCGAGACCGAGCCGACCGCACCCGAACGAGCCGGGGCCGTCGAGCTGCCGCCCGTCCGGGGGGAGATCACCTTCGAGGCGGTGAGCTTCGGTTACGACCCGGCGGTGCCGGTCCTCCACGACATCGACCTGGTCGTGGCCCCGGGCGAGACCGTCGCGTTCGTCGGCCCGACCGGGGCCGGCAAGTCGACGGTCGCGAAGCTGATCACCCGCTTCTACGACCCGACCGCCGGGCGGGTCCTGATCGACGGCCACGACCTGCGTGACGTGACCCTCTCGTCGCTGCGCCGCCAGATCGGCGTCGTCCCCCAGGAACCGTTCCTCTTCGCCGGCACCGTCCGCCACAACCTCACCTTCGCCCGACCCGACGCCACCGACGAGCAGGTCTGGGAGGCCCTGCGGGCGGTGGGCCTGGTGGAGCTGGTGGAGCGCATGCCTGCAGGGCTCGACACCGAGGTCCACGAGCGGGGCTCGTCGCTGTCGTCGGGGGAGCGCCAGCTGCTCGCCCTCGCCCGGGCGTTCATGGCCGCCCCCCGGGTGCTGGTGCTCGACGAGGCGACCTCCAACCTGGACCTGCAGTCCGAGACGAGGATCGAGGCCGCGCTCGACGTGCTGCTCGAAGGGCGGACCGCGGTCCTGATCGCCCACCGGCTGAGCACTGCGATGCGCGCCGATCGGATATTCGTCGTCGAGCGGGGCCGGGTGGTCGAGTCCGGCAGCCACGCCGAGCTGGTCGCCGCCGCCGGTCGCTACGCCGGGATGTTCGCGACCTGGACCGCCGACGTCGAGGGAGACGTGGAGGGCTCGCCGGTCTGATCGGCGGGCCGGTCCCCGAAGGGCCCCGAGCTGGAGCGATGACGGGCCGGACCGCTCGGGGCCGGAGCGCTCCGGGGCCGGACCGCCCGCCCCGGCACGGGAACAGCCGGTGTCTCTCGCCGGAGCCGGTCTCGGTGGGTCAAGATGGGGGCATGTCCGAGCTGTCCATGTCCGAGTCGGTGGTGGTCTACGGGCGCGAGCCGGCCGAGGTCTACGAGATGGTCGCCGACGTGACCCGGATGGGGGAGTGGAGCCCGATCTGCAAGCAGTGCCGATGGCTCGACGGCGAAGGCCTGCGCGTCGGCGCCCGCTTCGTCGGTCGCAACGAGACCCCGGAGCGCACCTGGGAGACGACCTGCACCGTCGTGACCGCCGACGAGGGCCGGGAGGTGGCGTGGGTGGTCAACGCCGGCTGGGTGCGTTGGTCCTACCGCTTCGAACCGGTGGATGGTGGGACCCGGGTCACCGAGGGGTGGGAGATGCTCCCCGCCGGCATCGTCGGGTTCCGGGAGCGTTTCGGAGCCGACGCCGACACCCAGATCGCCGATCGCCGGGAGACCGCCCGGGCCGGTATCCCGGCGACCCTACGGGCGCTGAAGGCAGCGGCGGAAGCCGGCGCCGGACCCGCTTCGCAGTGACCTCGGGCGCTGCGGCGCCGCCCGGCCCGGGGTGTGGTCGCCTCACCGGCAACGGCCCGCCCGGGAGGCGGCGCTAGCCGGGCGGCCCCGGGTACAACACCGACAGCCGCCCGCCGCCGGCACCCCCGCAGCGGCAGGGCGGTCCCGACCACAGCCGAGGAGACCCCATGAGCACGCAGTCCCGCCCTGCCGCCCGAGCGTCGGAGCGCTCGGCTCTGTCCCCGGAGCGCCGGGAGGAGGCGCTGCGGGCGATGCGGGCGACCGCCACCGGTGAGGAGCTGGACATCCTGGTGGTCGGCGGGGGGGTGGTCGGAGCCGGCGCCGCGCTCGACGCGGTCAGCCGCGGTCTCTCGGTCGGCCTCCTCGAGGCCCGGGACTGGGCGTCGGGCACCTCGAGCCGCTCGAGCAAGCTGATCCACGGCGGCCTGCGCTACCTCGAGCAGCTCGAATGGCACCTGGTCACCGAGGCGCTCACCGAGCGCGGCCTGATGCTCGAGCGTCTCTGCCCACACCTGGCCCGGCCGGTCAGCTTCCTCTACCCGCTGGTGCACCGGGGTTGGGAACGTCCCTACGTCGGCGCCGGCCTGGTCCTCTACGACACCCTCGGTCTCGGGCGTGGATGGGGCCGGGGACTGCCGATGCACCGCCACCTGGGCAGGAAGGGCGTCGCCAGCTTGTGCCCGGCGCTGCGCCCCGACACCTACGTAGGCGGGGTGCGCTACTGGGACGCCCAGGTCGACGACGCCCGCCACACGATGACGATCGTGCGCACCGCGGTCGGTCTCGGCGCTCTCGCCGCCAACCGGGCCCAGGTCGTTGGACTGGCCCGCCAGGGGGAGCGGGTGACCGGTGCGCAGGTCTGCGACCTCGAGACCGGGGCCCGCTTCGAGGTCCGGGCCCGTCGGGTCGTCAACGCCACCGGGGTCTGGACCGACGACACCCAGCGCCTCGCGACCGATCGGGGCGAGGTCCGAGTGCGGGCGTCCAAGGGTGTGCACCTGGTCGTCCCCCGGGACCGGATCCGGAGCGACGTCGGGCTGATCCTGCGGACCGAGAAGTCGGTGCTGTTCGTGATCCCCTGGGGCACGCACTGGCTGATCGGCACCACCGACACCGACTGGGACCTCGACCGGGCCCACCCCGCGGCCAGCGCCGCCGACATCGACTACCTCCTCGACCACCTGAACGGCCTGCTCCGCAACCCCCTCACCCGCGACGACATCGAGGGGGTCTACGCCGGCCTGCGCCCGCTGCTCGCCGGGGAGTCCGACGCCACGAGCAAGCTCTCGAGGGAGCACACCGTCGCCACCCCGGTGCCGGGGCTCGTCGTCGTAGCCGGCGGCAAGTACACCACCTACCGGGTGATGGCGAAAGACGCGGTCGACGCGGCGGTCCACGGCCTCGGGGCGGTCCCGGCGAGCTGCACGGACCGGGTTCCCCTGGTCGGTGCCGAGGGCTGGCCAGCGGTCCGTAACTCCGCCGGCCGACTCGCCGCATCCTGCGGGCTCGCGACGGAGCGCGTCGAGCACCTGCTCGGTCGCTACGGGTCGCTCGTCAGGGAGGTCCTCGACCTGCTCGCCGCCGACCGCTCGCTCGCCGAGCCGCTCCCCGGTGAGGGAGCCGACGAGTACCTCGCCGCCGAGGTGGTCTACGCGGTGCTCGCTGAAGGAGCCCGTCACGTCGAGGACGTGCTCGCCCGTCGCACCCGGATCAGCTTCGAGGCCTTCGACCGGGGCGTGGCCGCCGCCGAGCCGGTGGCGGCACTGATGGCACCGTTGCTCGGCTGGGACGAGGCGCGACGGGACCGGGAGGTGACCTATTACCGGGCGCGGGTCGAGGCCGAACGGGAGAGCCAGCTCGCAGCCGACGACCGCACCGCCGACGCAACCCGCCTCGGGGCGCCCGACGTGGCGCCGACGGTCCCCCTCGGCGCCGTCGCACGCTGAACCGGTGGCTACCGCCGCCGGCCCCGTCGCGCCGGACGGCTCCGCCGCTGGTGGGGCCGGGGCTGCGCCCGCCGCTGGCGGGGCCGGGGCTGCGCCCGCCGCTGGCGGGGCCGGGGCTGCGCCCGCCGCCGAGGGGTGGGTACCGGTGGGTGTCGAGCGAGGCTGGGACGCCGAGGTGGTCGTGGTCGGTGCCGGGCCGGTGGGTCTAGCCATCGCCGTGCTGCTCGCCGGGCGGGGCCGGCGGGTGACCGTCCTCGAGCGCAGGCGGCAGCCCTACCCGCTGCCGCGCGCGGTCCACCTCGACGACGAGGCGTGCCGGATCCTGCAGGCCTGCGGGATCGGCGCCGACCTGGAGGCGGTCACCGAGCCCGCCCCGATCTACGAGTGGCGCGACGCGACCGGCCGCCCCCTGCTGCGCCTCGGCCGTCCCCTCGACGGCCCGGGTGGCTGGCCGGCGTCGTCGATGTTCCACCAGCCCGACGTCGACGCTCTCCTCGCCAGCCGGGCGGCGCTGCTCGGGGTGGAGCTGCGCAGGGGTGTCGAGGTCGTCGGGCTCGACCAGGACGACGGGGCCGTGACCGTGTCGAGCTCTGCCGGCCCGGTACGCGCCCCCTTCGTCGTCGCCTGCGACGGGGCGGGCGGCACCATCGCCTCCCGGCTCGGGATCCCGGTGACGGACCTCGACTTCACCCGAGACTGGCTCGTCGTCGACGTGGTCCCCCACGAGCGGTGGGTGCTCGAGCCGACCAACGTCCAGATCTGCGACCCGGCCCGACCGACGACGGCGGTCTCGGGCGGGCCCGGGAGGCGACGCTTCGAGCTGATGGCCCTACCCGGTGAGGACCCCGACGGCCTCGCCGGCCCGGCGCGCACCTGGGAGCTGCTCGCCCCCTTCGGTCTCCACCCCGGCAACGCAACCCTCGAGCGCCACGCGATCTACAGCTTCGCCGCCCGGTTCGTCGAGCAGTGGCGTAGGGGACGGGTGCTGCTCGCCGGGGACGCCGCCCACCAGATGCCGCCGTTCGCCGGGGAGGGGCTGTGCACGGGGCTGCGCGACGCGGCCAACCTGGCCTGGAAGCTCGACCTGGTGCTCGCCGGCGTCGCCGGCGACCGGCTGCTCGACTCCTACGGGGTCGAGCGGTCCCCCGGGGTGCGGGCAACCGTCGAGCTGTCCGTCGAGCTCGGACGGATCGTCTGTGTCACCGACCCGGCTGCCGCAGCCGAACGCGACGCCGCCATGGTTGCCGGTGCCGGTGCCGGTGCCGGTGCCGGTCCGGACCCGGTGGCTGCGCCCGCCCCGCCGGCGATCGGCGAGGGGGTGATCGCCACCGGCACCCCCGGCGCCGGCGAGACCTGGGTGCAGGGCCGCGTCGGTGGTCGCCGCTCCGACGACGTCCACGGTCACGGTTGGCGGTTCGTGACGACCGTCCCGGAGGCCGCAGCGGCGGTACGCGACCGGCTGGCCGCGGTCGACGGGAGGGTCGTGGTCCTCCCCGCCGGAGGGGGACGCCACGCGACCTGGCTCGCCGAACGGGGCGTCACCAGCGCTCTCGTCCGCCCCGACTTCCACGTCTTCGGCACCGCCACCGACCCCGGGGGCGCCGAGGCGCTGCTCGAGGCGCTGCGCGCCCAGCTCGACCCCCGACCCGTCGGGGCGTGACCCGCCGGTCGCCCCCGAGGTAGGCCCCCGACCTCGCCAGCTCGACGAACTCCTCGACCTCGTAGAGGAGCCAGCCCGGGTCAACTTCTTCCTTGGCCTGGGCCGGTCCCCGCGGCCGAGGCAAAGGCTCGAGCTCGGACTCGACGCGCTGGCGCAGGGGTGCCGAGCCTCGCCAGTACAGGTTCCACATGGCCTTTCGCACCTGCTCCTCGCTCAGCTGGCCCAGCTTGGCGAAGAACTCCTCTCGCCCCATCCGCTTCATCGTCCCCATGGCCAACAACCGTAGCCACCGCTCCCCCGCCGCTTGGTCATTGCCCGCCGGGCCTGGCGGCTACCCGCGGGACGGAACCTCACGCCGTGGCCGCTTCGGCTAGCACCAGGGAGGTGGCGTAGCGCACCAAGGCCGGCGCCATGGCGACGTTGAAGGTGACAGCCACGCTCGAGGCCGAACGCACCACGCTCCCCGGGCCGATGCTGACGCTCACCACCCCGGGGCGCCGGCGTGAGGGCACCTTGGGCGGTGGCGGGGAGGGGGGAGGCGGCCATGAGCGCTACGGCCACGGTTGCCGACGAGACAGCTTTGAAGGCCAAGTTGCTCTCCCCCTCCAGCTGACCTGGCGTCATGTACCGCGACGCGGTCCGTCGGGTCACCAGGCAGAGCGCGTGACGGCTCTTGCGACCTTCCCGGCCCGGCGCTGGCCACTACGGCCGCTGCTCCCAGCAGCCTGGTCCCTGACGGACCGGGTCACAGTTTGTGATGCGCTCTACGTCGCCCTAGCTGAGTCCCTCGAGGCGACCCTGCTCACCACCGACGAGCGCCTCCGGAGGACCGCCTCGGCTATCGTCGCAGTAGCCGAGCCCGACGGTCCCTAAACGACCCCGCGCGCGAGCGGGGGGCGGGGCTAGACGCAGCGCAGGTGGCGCGGCCATGCGGATCGACCCAGTCTCGTCTGCTCCCAGCGCCAGGGCGGGCCCCATCCGAGGTCC
>JAKABK010000036.1 GCA_021796905.1 Actinomycetes bacterium | reverse complement strand
ACGGCCAGGTCGGGGCGATCCGCTCCGCTCTCGACCGGGCCGGGCGCAGCGACGTCGCCATCCTCGCCTACGCCTCCAAGTACGCCTCGGCGCTCTACGGGCCGTTCCGGGACGCGGTGGACGTGAGCATCGCCGGCGGCGGGGACCGCCGCGGCTACCAGCAGGACCCCCGCAACCTCCGCGAGTCGCTGCGGGAGGTCGAGCTCGACGTCGGTGAAGGCGCCGACATGGTGATGGTCAAGCCGGCGGTCACCTACCTGGACGTGATCGCCGCGGTACGAGCCCGCGTCGACGTGCCGGTCGCCGCCTACCACGTGAGCGGCGAGTACGCGATGGTGAAGGCGGCAGCGGAGCGGGGCTGGATCGACGGGACCGCGGTCGCCTTGGAGCAGCTCACCGCGGTCAAGCGGGCCGGTGCCGACCTGGTGCTCACCTACTTCGCCGGCGAGCTGGCCGAGGTGCTCGGTGCCTGAGACGGCGCCGGCGGCCCCCGCGCCGGGCGGCAACGCCTCGCTGTGGCAGCGGGCGTGCGCCGTCACACCCGGCGGGGTCAACTCCCCGGTGCGGGCGTGGCGCTCGGTCGGGGGGACCCCCTATTTCGTGGCCCGGGGCGAGGGGCCGTGGGTGTGGGACGTCGAAGGGCGTCGCTACCTCGACCTGGTCGGCTCCTACGGGCCGGCGATCCACGGTCACGCCCACCCCGCGATCGTCGAGGCGGTGGCCGCCGCAGCACGCGAAGGCTCCAGTTTCGGGGCACCGACCGAGCGTGAGGTGCTGCTCGCCGAGGAGATCTGCTCCCGGGTCGTCGGGTGCGAGACGCTGCGCCTGGTGAGCAGCGGGACCGAGGCGTGCATGTCGGCGGTCCGGGTGGCCCGGGGGGCTACCGGCCGTGACCGGGTGGTGGTCTTCGAGGGCTGCTACCACGGCCATTCCGACGGCCTGCTCGCGGGTGGCGGCAGCGGCGTGGCGACCCTGGGGCTGCCGGCGTCGGCGGGGGTGCCGGCCGGGTCGGTCGCCGACACCCTGGTGGTGGCCTACAACACCGTCCCCGACATCGGCGAGGACGTGGCGTGCGTGATCGTCGAGCCGGTCGCCGCGAACATGGGGTTGGTGCCGCCGGTGCCCGGGTTCCTGCAGGGCCTGCGCGACGCGTGCGACGCGGCCGGGGCGCTGCTGATCTTCGACGAGGTGATCACCGGTTTCCGCCTCGGCGCGGGCGGGGCGTCGGGCTTCTACGGGGTCACCCCCGACCTGTGGTGCTTCGGGAAGGTGATCGGCGGTGGCCTCCCGCTCGCCGCCTTCGGGGGGCGCCGCGACGTGATGTCGCAGCTCGCCCCGCTCGGACCGGTGTACCAGGCGGGGACCCTGTCGGGCAACCCGCTCGCCACCGCCGCCGGGCTCGCTTCGCTGGCGATGCTCGACGCCGCCGCCTACGACGAGCTCGGAGCCCGCGTCGCCCGGCTGGCGGCGGGGATGTCGGAGGCGTTCGCTGCGGCGGGCGTCGCCGCCCAGGTCCCGGTGGTCGGGACGCTGGTCGGGGTCTTCTTCGGGGACACCCCGGTGGTCGACTACGAAGGCGCGAAGGCCTCCGCGGGCACCGGGAGCTTCCCCCGCCTCATGCACGGCCTGCTCGATCGGGGAGTGGCGATACCACCCGGCGCCTACGAGATCCTCTTCCCCGGGCTGGCCCACGGGCCCGCCGAGATCGACCTGGTGGTCCGGGCGGTCGGTGAGGTCGCAGCGGAGCTGGCCGCCGGCTGAGCCGCCCGGGAGGCGGGCCGCCGGCGCCCGGGGGGCGGGGCCCTCGCCGGCGTCCGGGGGGCCCCAGGGGCGGGGACCCCAGGGCTCAGGGGGTCGGCTGGGGGGCCACCCGGGCTAGAGCGGCGAGCGCCCGGTAGGCGGCCTCGGCCGGGCCGAGCTCGTCGGGGCGCAGGAGGTTGGCCATGATCCGCAGCACCCACTCCATCAGCGTCCGGTTGCGCATCCCGGTGCTCACCAGCACCTTCATGATCTCGGGGTGGCCGATCACCCGCACGAAGACCCGGGCCACCCGGTAGTACAAGCCGTAACGGTCGGCGAGGGCCTGCTGGTAGCTGCGCAACGCCAGCCCGTCGCCGCTCGCCAGGGCGAGGTGCACGGCGTCCGCCGCCATCCTCCCGGTCTCGTAGGCGTAGGCGATCCCCTCCCCGTTGAACGGGTTGATCGACCCGCCGGCGTCCCCGACGACCAGGTAGGTGGGACCGACGTGCGGGCCGACCGAGAGCCCCATCGGTAGCCGTCCCCCGGTCGCCGGTCCACAGCAGGTCTCGGGCCGCAGGTCCCACTCGGCTGGGGCGAGCTCCACGAAGCTCTCCATCAGGTGGGTGGTGTTGACCGCCTTCCACTGGTTGGAGGTCGACAGCAGCCCGACCCCGACGTTCACCCGGCCGTCGCCGACCGGGAAGATCCAGCCGTAGCCGGGCAGCACGTTGCCGGCCCTGTCCCTGATGTCGAGCCAGCTGTCGATCCAGCGCTGGTCGTGCAGAGGGGAGCGGTAGTAGCCGCGGATCGCCATCCCGAGCGGGTAGCTGCGGGTGCGGGACGTGCCGAGCGCCCGGCCGAAACGCGAGTTCGCCCCGTCGGCGACGACGACGTAGCGGGCCCGGACCGTCAGGGCCCCGGCGTCGGGGGTGTCCTTGCGGGTGACGAGGGCACCGCGCAGCAGCCCGTCCTCCAACAGCGGCGCCGAGGCCTCCGCCCGTTCCCAGACGGTGGCGCCGGCCTTCGCGGCCCGCTCGGCGACGAGGGCGTCGAGATCCTTCCGGGTGATCACATAGCCGTAGCCGGGCAGCTCCGGGTGCGCCGGCCAGGTCAGCTCCAGGGTGCGCCCGAAGCCGTGGGAGCGCAGCCCCTCGTAGCGGTGCCCGGCGGCGGCGAGCTGCGCGCCGAGACCCATCTCCTCGAGCTGGCGCACGGAGCGGGGCGTGAGCCCGTCACCGCAGGTCTTCTCCCTCGGGTACCGCTTGGTCTCGACGACCACGACGTCGTGGCCGGCGCTCGCCAGCCAGTAGGCGCACGCCGAGCCGGACGGGCCGCCGCCGACAACGAGCACATCGCAGCTACGGTCGTCCTGGGTGTCATCGATCACCGGCACGCCCGTGAATCTACGGGCGACCGGACCCTACCCGTAGCCCTCCCCGCCCGGCGCCCCGAGTGGTCGCCCGGCCCGCCCGGCGGTCATGCTGGGTCGGTGCCCGCCCCGCTCGCCGCCGTCCGGCTCCTCACCCCCTGGGACGTCCTCGGTATCGAGGTCGCCGCCGGCGTGGGGGCGGCCGGCCTGGTAGCGGTCGCTCTGAGCGCGAGGGGTGCGGCCCGGGGGGGTCCCGAGAGGGAGGAGGAGGGGAAAGGCCTCGATCGGCGCAGGTTCTTGGAGCAGGGGGTGCTGGCCGTGTTCGCGGCGGCCCTCGTCGGGTTGGTGACCTCGGGTGTCGACTACGTGGTGACCTCCACCGGGCGCAGCGGGCGGGTCTACCGGCTCGGGTCGGCCGAGGCCCTCCGCTCCCGTCTGCGCCGCTCCGCCGAGCCGTACTACGACCCGGTCGGGGGCTTCTACCTGGTCGCCTACCCGGCCGGGGACCTCCCCGAGGCCGAGCGGGTCTACCGGGGGGTGGAGCTGGTCGGCATGCGGGAGGGGTTCGTCGCTCTCGACCAGGCCTGCACCCACGCCGGTTGCAGGGTGCCGTTCTGCTCGCGCTCGCAGTGGTTCGAGTGTCCCTGCCACGGCGCCCGTTACAGCGCGGTCGGCGAGCTGCGCCGGGGTCCCGCCCCCCGGGGGCTCGACCGCTACGAGGTGCGCGTCGAGCACGGCGAGGTGGTCGTCGACACCGCCCGCAAGCTCCCCGGGCCGGCTCCCGGTACCGACACCACCGCGCAGGGACCAGCCGGTCCGCACTGCAACTGACCGCCCCGTAGGCTGCCGGGCGCCGCGGCAGCCCCCGCGACGCTGCGGCCGGTAACCTCGGGGACTGCTCCCCGAGTTGGCGTGCCCGCCTCTGCGGGGCGTAGAAAGACCAACCGAGCCGGTTGCCGGCGCAGCGGTGCGGGCCCGGCCGTCACGGCCCGGCCGAGAAGATCGAACCACACGAAGGAACCCCCCAATGGTCCAGTACCTACCGATAGTGCTGATGCTGGCCCTCGCCGTGGCGTTCGCCGCCGGCTCGTTCGTGGCCTCGGGGATCCTCGGGCCGAGACGGGCCACCGCCGCCAAGGAGGTCGCCTACGAGTCGGGGATCGTCCCCCGCCGGGCACCGGCGACCCGCTTCCCGGTGCGCTTCTACCTGGTGGCGATGATCTTCATCATCTTCGACATCGAGGTGGTCTTCTTGTACCCCTGGGCGGTCATGTACCGCCAGCTCGCCGGTTTCGGGCTCGCGGAGATGGCGGTGTTCGTCGGGATCGTGTTCGTGAGCTTCGCCTACCTGGTCTCCAACGGGGCGCTCGACTGGGGCCCGGTGCAGAAGCTGGTCAACCGTCCCCAACCCGAGCTGACCCGCAGTCTCGGCAGCGTGCGGCGGGTCCCCCGACCGATCGAGGTGGTCCTCGACGGGCCCGGTCTGCTCGACGTGGAGCCCGACGGCGGCGGGTCGGCCGAGCCGGTGACGACCGCCCCCGCACCCGACCCGGTCGCCACCGGGGTGACGGCCTCGTCGTGGTCGGCCTCGTCGTGGGCGCCACCCTCCGACCCCGGAGAGGAGCGCTAGATGGGCTTGGAGAACCTCCAGCACAACTTCCTGACCGGGACCCTCGAGGGGATGGTCAAGTGGGCCCGGGCGTCGAGCTCGTGGGGGGCCAACTTCGGCCTGGCGTGCTGCGCGATCGAGATGATGGCCTCCGGTGCTGCGAACCACGACCTGGCCCGTTTCGGGATGGAGGTGTTCCGGGCGTCGCCGCGCCAGGCGGACGTGATGATCGTCGCCGGCCGGGTCAGCCAGAAGATGGCCCCGGTGCTGCGCCAGGTCTACGACCAGATGATGGAGCCCAAGTGGGTGATCTCCATGGGGGTCTGCGCCAGCACCGGCGGGATGTTCAACAACTACGCCATCGTCCAGGGTGTCGACCAGGTGGTGCCCGTCGACGTGTACGCCCCTGGTTGTCCGCCCGCGCCCGAGACCCTGATCCACGCGATCGTGACCCTCCACCAGAAGATCCGTCTCGGTCAGATCACCCGCCGGCCCGGTGAGGGCGCCGGGCTGCACCTCGCCGAGCCTCCCCGACCGCTGCACCTGGGGGCGCCGGCGTGAGCGTGGCGGTCACCGACGTGGTGCACGGCTGCCCGGCGGTCGACAGCCTCGGGGCGAGGGTCGTGCACACCGACCGGGAGCGCTACCACGGTCTGCTCGAGGGTCTCCGCGCCGACGGTTACGATCTGTTCGTCGGTCTCACCGGCGTCGACTACCTGACCCACCCGGGCAGGGACCTGCCCGACGGGGTCGGCCCCGAGCGCTTCGAGGTGGTCGTCGAGCTGTGGTCGGTATCGGACCGTCGGCGGGTCCGGGTCCGTTGCCAGGTGCCGGGCGCCGACCCGTGGCTGCCCACCGCGTTCGACGTCTGGGCCGGCGCCGAAGCCCACGAACGCGAGACCTACGACATGTTCGGCGTCCGCTTCGAGGGTCACCCCGACCCGAGCCGGATCCTGATGCCCGAGGACTGGGAAGGCCACCCGTTGCGCAAGGACTACGCGACCGGGAGCGTGCCGGTGCAGTTCAAGGAGTCCCCCGACCGCCGCTGAGCGGCGGTCCCAGCCCGACGATCGACGAGAGTGATCCCCCGATGAGCACCACAAGCAGGGCCGGCGAGCCCGACCAGACCAGCGAAGGTCGTCGCCAGGGCCTCCTCGACCGCCTGCGCGGCAAGGCCGGCCCCGGTGGGGAGGAGATCACCCGCCGGCTGCTGGCCGAGACCTACGAGGGCGCCCAGGAGCTCGACGCCCGCGGGCGCCAGTCACGCCCGGAGCTCGAGCGGGAGATGGGTGGGGTGCTGCGCCTGCCCGAAGGGGTCGGCCTCGACCCCGAGGACATCGACATCGACGTCCCGACCGACGAGACCATGATCTTGAACCTCGGGCCGTCGCACCCCTCGACCCACGGGGTGCTCCGGATAATGGTCGAGCTCGAGGGCGAGACGGTGCTGCGCTCCAAGCCGGTCGTCGGCTACCTCCACACCGGGATGGAGAAGACCGGCGAGGAGCTGATGTACCACCAGGGGTCCACCAACGTCACCCGGATGGACTACCTCTCGCCGTTCTTCAACGAGCTGACCTTCAGCCTCACCGTCGAGCGGCTCCTCGGCCTCGAGCTGCCGCCCCGGGCGACTTGGATCCGGATGCTCATGAGCGAGCTCAACCGGATCAGCTCCCACATGCTCTGGCTGGCCACCAACGGCGCCGACATCGGGGCGATCAACATGCTCGTCTACGGCTGGCGCGAGCGCGAGGTGCTGCTCCAGTTCTTCGAGAAGGTCACCGGGTTGCGGATGAACCACAACTACATCCGCCCGGGGGGGCTCGCCGCCGACCTGCCCGACGGGTGGCGCGACGACGTCACCGCCATCTGCGACATGATGGAACGGCGGATGGACGAGTACGACCGGCTCCTCACCGGGCAGCCGATCCTGCAGAAGCGCCTGCAGGGCGTCGGCCCGCTCACCGCCGAGGAGGCGATCGACCTCGGGCTCACCGGTCCGCTGCTGCGCTCCACCGGGGTGCCCCGCGACCTGCGTCGCGACGAGCCCTACCTCGCCTACGACCAGGTCGACTTCGACGTGATCGTCGGGGAGGTCGGCGACTGCTGGGACCGCTACGCCATCCGCTTCAACGAGATCCGCGAGTCGGTCCGGATCTGCCGCCAGATCTGCGAGGCGATGCCGTCGGGGGACTACCGGACCCAGGACAAGAAGGTGACCCCCCCGCCGCGCAACCGGATCGACGAGTCGATGGAGGCGCTCATCCACCACTTCAAGCTCTACACCGAGGGTTTCCGGGTTCCTCCGGGTGAGGCCTACGTGCCGGTCGAGACCCCCCGCGGGGAGGGTGGCTGCTACATCGTCTCGGACGGGACCTCCCGGCCCTACCGGCTGCACATGCGCGCCGCGAGCTTCGCCAACCTCCAGGGCCTGCCCCGCATGGCTCGCGGAGCGCTGATCGCCGACGCGATCGCGATCGTGTCGACCATCGACCCGGTGCTCGGGGACGTCGACCGTTGAGCGCATGCGCCCCGACGGGCTCCGTTTGGACGAGGGCCGGCCGGCTCGGCAAGGATGGGCGGACGTGGCGAGGCTGAACCCGGACAACGAGCAGCGGGCGCGCGACCTGATCGCGCTGTACCCCCATCCCCGCTCGGCGCTGATCCCCGTGCTCCACCTGCTGCAGGCCCAGGACGGATACCTGACCCCCGAAGGCATGCAGCACGTGGGGGAGCTGGTCGGCTTGGAGGCCGCCGAGGTCCGGGGCACCGCCAGCTTCTACGACATGTTCCACACCGAGCCGGTGGGCAGGTACCTGATCTCGGTCTGCACCAACATCGCGTGCATGCTGCAAGGGGCGTACGAGCTGCTCGAGCACGCCCAGACCCACCTCGGGATCGCCCCGGGCGGCACCACCGCCGACGGGACCTTCACCCTCGAGGACGCCGAGTGCCTGGCGCTGTGCGGGAACGCACCGTGTGTCACGGTGAACTGGCGTTTCTTCGGGGACATGGACCGCGCGCGTTTCGACAGTCTCCTCTCCCGGCTCGCCGCCGGGGACCTCGACGGTGAGGTCCCCCCCCACGGGACGCTCTGCCGGGTGCGACGGACCGTCGGGGTGCCCGCGGCCGGGGCCAGCGTGGGCTCGGCGGGGGGTCCCGACCCCGAGTGGCACCGGCGGGACGGTACCGGCACCGGCGTGCCGGCGGAGGCCGCCCGGCCGGGGGCGCCGGCCGACGGCGTGACCGACGGCGTCGAGTTGGAGACCGTGGCGAGCACCCCGGCGGTCGCCGCCCTCGACGGCCCCGACAGCGGGGCCATCCGGTGACGGTCACCGACGCTCCCCGTATCGTCACCCGCCGTCTGCGTCGGCCCCGGTCCTGGACTCTCTCGTCCTACCTGGAGGACGGCGGTTACGACGGCCTGCGCAAGGCGCTGTCCATGTCACCCTCGGAGGTGCACGACGCGGTCAACGTCGCCAACCTCCTCGGGCGGGGCGGAGCCGGGTTCGAAGCCGGTCGCAAGTGGGGGATGCTCGCCAAGACCACCCCGGTGTACCTGGCGATCAACGGCGACGAGAGCGAACCGGCCACCTTCAAGGACCACATGCTGATCGAGTCCGACCCCCACCAGCTGATCGAGGGCTCGCTCATCTGCGCGTACGCGGTCGGCGCCGACCAGGTGTTCCTCTACACCCGGGGGGAGTTCGCCCTCGGGCTGGAGCGGCTGCAGTCGGCGCTCAACGAGGCCTACGCCTACGGGGCGGTCGGGCGGGGCATCCTCGGCAGTGACTGGTCGATCGACGTGGTCGTGCATCCCGGTGCCGGCGCCTACATCTGCGGGGAGGAGACCGCGCTGCTCGAGAGCCTGGAGGGGAAGCGGGGCTACCCGAGGATCAAGCCGCCGTTCTTCCCGGCCGCCGTCGGTCTCTACGGCGCCCCGACGATCGTCAACAACGTCGAGACGGTCTCCAACCTCCCGTGGGTGGTGCTGAACGGGGGCGAAGCCTTCGCCGCCCTCGGCGAGGGGCGCAGCAAGGGGACCAAGATCATGGCCCTCTCCGGTCATGTGCGCCGGCCCGGTAACTACGAGCTCGAGTTCGCCAAGGCGACCTTCCGGGACCTGATCTTCGACCCGTCGCTCGGCGCCGGGATCCCCGGTGACCGGGACCTGAAGGCGTTCATCCCCGGCGGGGTCAGCTCACCGTGGCTCGGTCCCGACCACCTCGACACCGAGCTCGCCAACGAGAAGATCGCCGAGGTCGGCACCATGGCCGGCTCGGGGGCGGTGACGGTGATGGACGACACCACCTGCCCGGTGCGCGCCGCGTGGAGGATCGTGCGGTTCTTCCACCGGGAGTCCTGCGGCCAGTGCACCCCGTGCCGGGAGGGCAGCGGCTGGGTGGAGAAGATCATGCACCGCATCGAGACCGGCAACGGCCGCCCCGAGGACCTCGACCTCCTGCTCGACGTGTGCGACAACATCTCGCCCGGGGTGACCTGGCCTCCGGCGCAGACCACGATCTGTGTGCTCGGCCCGTCGATCCCGCCCGCCCCGGCGGCGGCGGTCAGGATGTTCCGGGACGATTTCATGGAGCACATCGGAGAGGGTCGCTGCCCGTTCCCGCCCGACCGCCTCCCCCGGGGCGTGGTCCGTGTCTGAGACCCCGCAGTCGGTGCCGGTGCGCCTGGCGCCCCGACCGGTAGTGACCGGGTCGGCCGTCGGCTCCCCGCCCCCGCCGGCGTCCCCGTCCGAGGGCGAGACGGTCAGTTTCGAGATCGACGGGCGGGAGGCGGTCGCGCCCAAGGGCCAGCTGCTGATCGACGCGGCCGACGCGGTCGGGATCTACATCCCCCGCTTCTGCTACCACCCCCGGATGAAGCCGGTCGGGATGTGCCGGATGTGCCTGGTGGAGGTGGAGGGTCCGCGGGGCTCGACGCTGATGCCCGCCTGCTACAACCCGGTATCGGACGGGATGAAGGTCCGGACGACCAGCCCGATGACCAAGAAGGCCCAGGACGGGGTGCTCGAGCTCCTCCTCGTCAACCATCCCCTGGACTGCCCGGTCTGCGACAAGGGAGGGGAGTGCCCACTCCAGGACCAGACCCTCGCCTACGGCCCGGGGGAGAGCCGTTTCGTGGAGGAGAAGCGCCACTG
>JAKABK010000035.1 GCA_021796905.1 Actinomycetes bacterium | reverse complement strand
GGGTCCTCGGAGAGGACTTCGACCCAACCCTCCGGCGCGGGTGCGCCGGGGTCGGCGCGCACCAGGCGGCCACGCGGGGCTCCGAGGTCACTCCAGATCCACAGCCCCCCCCGACGATCGAAGTGCGGCCAGGCCCGGGCGTCGGAGCCGACCGCCACCGGGCGCCACCGGGGCCCCTCGCCGGCGGGGGGGAGCTCGGCCACCCACAGGTCGTTGCGGGGGGCGGTGCCGGCCGACACGCTGACCGCGACGTAGCGCCCGTCGTGGGAGACATCGACTCCGAGGTAGGCGGTCGGCTCGACCTGCGGGCCCCGCCCGTCCTGACCGAAGAGCAGCTCGTCGTCGGTGTCGGCATGGCTGCGCACCCGGTGGCGGTAGACCCGTCGGTGAAAGGCCTCCTCACCCGCCGGCACCTCCCACGGGGGGAGCCGCCGGACGTAGAGGAGCTCCTCGCCACCCGGCAACCAGGCGAGCGGCGAGTACCGGACCCGGTCGATCGGGCCCTCCAGAGCAAAACCGGTGCCCACGTCGAGCACCCACAAGGTGCTCTCCTCGTCCCCGCCGCGCGACAGCAGGTACGCGACCCGCTCACCCTCGAGCGACGGCGCCCACCCGTCGAGCAAGGTGGTGCCGTCGGGGTCCAAGGCGTTGGGGTCGACCAGCACCCGACGCCCGGCCCCGTCCTCGACGGCCAGGACGGCGTGGTCCTGGCCGGGAGCCCGCTCGGTCCAGAAGCGGCGCTCCCCGATCACCAGCGGGGCGCTGCGGAAACCGGGGGTGAGGGCGAGGATCCGCTCTGCGAGCGGCCCGCGCTCGGGGTGCCCGGACGCCCAGCGAGCCCACAGCTCGTCCTGGCCGGCCGACCACAGCACCGTCTCGACCGCGTCGGGATCCTCCAACCAACGGTAGGGGTCGGCGACGACCCGCCCGCCGGGCAGGGTCTCGGTGAGCCCGAGGCGCTTCGCGGGTGGGTAGGCGTCGATCACCCCGCTCACCGTAGCCGGCGGGATCTCACGGCTTTCTCAGCTGCCCCCGCCAAACTGGTGGTGTGCGAGTCCTCGTCGTCGACGACGAACCGGCGGTCCGTCAGGCCCTCGACCGGGCGTTGCGCTTCGAGGGCTTCGAGACCGCGCTCGCCGAGGACGGCCACGCGGCGTTGATGGCCCACGCCGAGCGCCCGGCCGACGCGATCGTGCTCGACGTGGCGATGCCCCGGATGGACGGCTTCGAGGTCTGCCAGAGGCTGCGCGCCGCCGGCGACTCCACCCCGGTCCTCCTGCTCACCGCCCGGGCGGCGGTCAGCGAGCGGGTCGCCGGCCTCGACGCCGGCGCCGACGACTACCTCGTCAAGCCGTTCGCGCTGGAGGAGCTGCTCGCCCGGATCCGGGCGTTGCTGCGCCGCAGCAGCCCGACGTCCGACAACGAGGTGCTGCGCTTCGACGACCTGACCCTCGACCCCGGCACACGCGACGTGCACCGGGGGACCAGGCGCATCGAGCTGACCCGAACCGAGTTCCTGCTGCTGGAGCTGTTCCTCCGCAACCCCCGCCAGGTGCTCCCCCGGGAGGTGATCTTCGACCGGGTCTGGGGGTACGACTTCGGCGCCAACTCCAACTCCCTCGAGGTCTACGTCGGCTACCTGCGGCGCAAGACCGAGGCCGAGGGGGAGCGCCGCCTCATCCACACCGTCCGCGGCGTCGGCTACGTGATGCGCCTGCCGATCGAGGACCGGCCGGGCCCGTGAAGCTCCTCGGCCGGCGGAAGTCGTTCGAGACCCGACTGTCGAGCCTCGTAGCCTTGGCGGTCGGCGTCACTCTCGCCGTCGCCTCCGTCGCCGCCTACCTGCTCGTCGCCCACCAACTCCACGTGCAGGTCCAGAAGTCGCTCGTGGGCTACGAGAAGTCGCTCGACGGGCAGTTCAACGCCCAGTCCGCGATCCACTACGCCAGCAACTCCGGCGACCGGGTCCAGCTCGTGCTCCCCGACGGACAGGTGTACGTCCCCTCCCCCGGGGGTGGCCACTTCGACCCGGCCCCGCCCGACGCCCCGGACCTGCCGCCGACGACCCAGGTGGAGGAGATGGCCGGCGGCCACGGCCCGCCGGTGAGCTTCACCGACCAGACCCTCGGTCGGGAGCACTACCGGGTGATGACCGTCCAGGTACCGCTCAGCGGGGGCGGCACCGGAGCGCTGCAGATCGCCCGTCCGCTCAGCGACGTGGAGCGGGCGCTCGCCGACCTGCGACTGATCCTCGCCCTGGTCACCGCCGGCGGGATCGCGGTGGCGCTCGGCATCGGGACCGTCGTGGCCCGGGCGACGATCCGGCCGGTCACCCGGTTGACCCGCGCCGCCGAGCACGTGGCCGCCACCCAGGACCTCGCCGCGACCATCGAGGTGGACAGCGACGACGAGCTCGGCCGTCTGGCCCAGGCGTTCAACTCGATGCTCGACGCGCTGCGCCTGTCTCGCGAGCAGCAGGCCCAGCTCGTCTCCGACGCCGGCCACGAGCTGCGCACCCCGCTCACCAGCCTGCGCACCAACATCGAGCTGTTGATGCGGGCCCGGCAGATGCCCGATCCGGACCGGGCGGAGCTGCTCTCCGACGTGAGGGACCAGATCGAGGAGCTCACCGCCCTGGTCGGCGACATCGTCGAGACCGCCAGGGCGGACGAGACGGCACGAGTCGAGCCGACCGAGACCCGCCTGGACGAGGTGGTCGGGTCGGCGCTGGAACGGGCCCGCCGGCGGGCCCCGTCGCTTCGCTTCGAGGTGTCGCTCACCCCCGGGTCGGTCCGGGGCCAGCCGGCACTGCTCGAACGGGCCGTGCTCAATCTGCTCGACAACGCCGCCAAGTGGAGCCCGCCGGGCGGCACCGTCGAGGTGCGCCTCAGCCGGTCCCGGTGCTGGCTGCTAGAGGTGCGCGATCACGGTCCGGGTATCGACGAGGCGGACCTGCCGCGGGTCTTCGAGCGGTTCTACCGGGCCCCGACCGCCCGCTCGATGCCCGGGTCGGGTCTCGGCCTGGCGATCGTGCGCAACGTCGTCTCCGACCACGGCGGGACGGTCGAAGCGGCCCGAGCCCCCGGAGGGGGAACGATAGTGCGGATCACCCTGCCGATCGTCGAAGAGGACGAGCCCGCCACCCCGACGGATTGGACCGACTTCCCTCCCGCCCCGCCCGACCCCGCCCCGCCCGACCCCGCCGGCCGCCCAGCTGTCGACCGGGAGCCCGGCTGGTCTCCGGCGCCGGCGTCGAGCGGCCTACACTCCGGGGTCGCCAGCCCAGGTGGCGGAATCGGCAGACGCGGAGGTCTCAAACACCTCTGACCGCAAGGTCGTGCGGGTTCGAGTCCCGCCCTGGGCACCGAGGCCACCCCGCGGCCCGTCGAGCTGAGCGGGTCGGATCGCCCGGCTTCAGGCGGTCCAGTGGCGCAGCTCGTTGCGGCGGAGCTTCCTCCATACCTCCGGCCATTCGTCGCGTCGTGCCGCCTGGCACTGACGCTCGATGGCGATGCAGCGCTCGGCTACGAGCGCGACCGTTGGGTCGCCGATGGCGCCGGCCCGAAGTAGCCAGCACTCGGCGGCGACCGCGTCGTGGTGGTCCCCGAGCACATCCTGGAGCGAGCGCGCAGCTCTCGACAGTCGTCGCGCTCGCTCGCCGAGGACCGGGGCGGCCAGCTCGGCGGCGTAACGCAACTGCTTGGCCCCGAGCCGCACCCGGTGCAGCTCGCTGTCTGCCGCTTCCGACCCGAGATGCTCGACGCTGCGGCGCAGCTCCCGCCAGGGTCGGCGGAGCAGGCCCGGCAGCAGGACCCGGGCCGGTACCGCCGGGGACAGCCCCAGCGGGCGGGCGGCACCCGACGCCCGCAGCGACCCTCGGGTGATCGGCGGGTACACCGACGCCCCCTCCAGGGACCGCACGAGGTCCACGTAGCGGTCGGAGCGAAGCGCCTCGCGCAGTACCCCGTAGGCATCTTCACGTTGCGCGTGCAGTGGAGCGCAGAGCGTGCCGACGACAGCCGGCTCCGCCCCGACCGAGCCCGCGTCGCACGCCACTCGCTCGGAGAGCACGTCGGCGTCGCGCACCTCACCGAGACGACCGGCGATCCAGGCGAGCTCGGCGCGGGTGTGGCGGGCCCAGCGGGGCTCGAGGACCGCTGCGAGGGTCCGCAGCTCGCTGCGGAACCGGCGGGTCGCCACCCGTAGTCGGTGCACCGCCTCGGCATCGTCGCCGAAGCGGATCCCCACGTACCCGGCCACCAGGTGCTCGAGGGCGCAGGCCGAGCTCGCCGCCACCATCTCGGCGACGCTCGACTCCCCGTCGAGCGCCGGCCCGCCCTCGGGGACCGGACCGGCCCCCAGCACCCTTGCCAGGTCGCGGCCACCGGGACCCGCGCCGGCTCCCACCGGGCGCAACCAGCCGACCGAGGCGCCGAGCAGGGCGGCATCGCCGCCGTCGAGCAGGGCGGTGACCGATCGGAGGCGAGCGGGCGCCGGGACGCTGGCCGACACCCAGTCGTCGCGGATCTCCCCGATCCTGGCGCCGGAGCGGTCGCGCAGCTCGCTCGTCCGCCGCATCGTGGTCAGCTCGGCCACCACCTCGATCGGCTCCCCTCCGAGCAACGGCCCCAGGTCGCGCGCGAGCGCCTCGGGGACGGCACCCGGGCCGCCCGGCCAGGTGACCCACCGCTGGGTGCCGTAAGCGTCGGCAACCGGCAGCTCCAACATCCAACGGTCCTCCGAAGCGGGTGCGTCGCGGCGGTAGCGCAATGTCATCCCCCGGCGCAGCAGGCGCAACCCGGGGGTGTCGAAGTAGGCCGCCGACGAGCAGTCCTCCCTGCAGCGCGCCAGCGAGGTCCCCTCCGGGAGCCCCGCCGGCGCAGGGCCGGCCCCCAGGTCGGCGCGACCCCACCACGACCCGGTGAGCCTCGCCTCACGCACCGCTGGTTCCTGCAAGCTGCGTTCCCTCCCCTCGGTGCCGGCCTCCCCACCGTGGGCCGTACTTGCGGGCCCGGTACCATCCAACCCGCTCCGAGCCCGGAACAGTCGGGCTCGGCGTAACCGATCGGGGCGGCGGCAGGTCAGAGACACTCGACGACGGGAACCGACCCGTCGCGACCCGAGGAGGTCTGCGCCGAGTGCCAGCTTTCGTGTTCCCGGGACAGGGATGGCAGCGACCGGGCATGGGCCGCCCGTGGACCGAGCACCCCTCCTGGGAGCTGGTGGCCGACGCCTCGGAGGCGTCGGGTCGCGACGTCGCCCACCTGCTCCTCGACGCCGACGCCGAGGAGCTGACCGAGACCCGCAACGCCCAGCTGGCGACCTTCACCTCGAGCCTGGTGGTCCTCGACGCCGTCGAGCGGCTCGGCATCGAGCCGACCGCGGCGGCCGGCCACAGCGTCGGCGAGTACGCCGCTCTCGTCGCCGCCGGTGTCGTCGGCTTCGAGGACGGACTGCGCCTGGTCGCCGAGCGAGGCGACGCTATGCAGGCGGCCGCCGACGCCGAGCCGGGGGTGATGGCCGTCGTCGCCGGCAGCGACGCCGAGACCGTCGACATCGCCTGCCGCCTCGCCGACGGGGAGGTGTGGCTGGCCAACGACAACAGCATCACCGAGGTGGTGATCGCCGGGGAGAGCGAGGCGGTCGAGCGGGCCGGGGCCCGGGCAGTCGAGCTCGGAGCCCGCAGCCTGACGCCGGCCGCGGTAGGCGGGGCCTTTCACACCCCCTTCATGGCCGGCGCCCGCAGCCGGCTGGTCAAGGCCCTCCGCGACGTCGCGTTCCACCGCCCGGAGATCCCGGTCGTCGCCAACGTCGACGGACGGGTGCACACCGGTGCGGAGGAGTGGGCGAGCCTGCTCGTCGCCCAGCTCACCAGCCCGGTTCGCTGGCGCCAGAGCGTGATGCGCCTCGGCTCCCTGCTCGACGATGCGGCGGGACGGGCACGGCTGTTCGTCGAGCTCGGCCCCGGCTCGTCGCTGTGCCGCCTCGCCGCCCAGACCCTCCCGGGGATCGCCTCGGTGAGCGTCTCTGCCCCCGACGACCTCGACCGCCTGGTCGACGCGGTCGCCGGCGACACCCCGCTGCACGCCTTCGCCTCAGGCCACCACGGCGAGCACCTCTACGTGTCGGAGCGGGTGGTCATCTCGCCGGCGGCCGGGGTGTTCGAACCGGCGCCCGACCTCGACACCAGCACCGGCGCCCCCGTCGAGGTCGGCAGCCTCCTCGGGACGGTCGCCGGTGACGACGTCCGATCAGGTTTCGCCGGCCAGCTCATGGGCATGCTCGCCTCACCCGGGGAACGGGTCCAGACCGGCCAGCCCGTCGCCTGGCTGCGGGTCCGGTGAGCGTCGGGACCGGCCGCGGGGCGGCGATCACCGGCTGGGGATCGGCCCTCCCACCGACGGTCGTCACCAACGCCGACATCACCACCCTGTTCGAGACCAGCGACGAGTGGATCGTGGAGCGCAGCGGGATCCGCCGGCGCCACCACGCCTCCGGGCCGTTCGTCGCCGACGCCGACCGGGCCCCCACCGAGCCGGCCGACGGGATCGGCTCGACCGCAACCCTCGCCATCGAGGCCGGGCGCCTGGCGCTCGAGCGGGCAGGGCTCACCGGTTCCGACATCGGGCTGCTGGTGCTCTGCACCACCTCCCCCGACCAGGCGGTGCCCGCCACCTCCGCCGCGGTGTCGTCGGCTCTAGGTGTCGCCGGCGGGGCGATGGACCTGAACGCGGCGTGCGCCGGGTTCACCTACGGCCTGGTGACCGCGACCGGGATGATCGGAGCCGGCATCGACCGGGTCCTGCTGATCGGGGCGGAGACCCTCACCCGGGTCACCAACTTCGCCGACCGGACCAACGCCTTCCTCTTCGGCGACGGCGCCGGCGCGGTGGTCCTCGAGGCGGTGCCCGGTCCCGGTTGCCTGCTCGGCTGGGACCTCGGTGTCGACGGCTCCCTCGTGCCGCTGCTCTACGCAGACCACGACGGGCCCGGCATGGCGATGAGGGGCCAGGAGGTGTTCCGCAGGGCGGTGCGGGTGACCGTCGCATCCGCCGAAGCGTCCCTCGAACGGGCCAAGGTCGGCATCGACGAGATCGCCCTGTTCGTCCCGCACCAGGCCAACATCCGGATCATGGAGGCGGTCGCCTCCCGGCTCGGCCTGCCGCAGTCGAGGGTCGCGTCGGTGATCGACGAGACCGGCAACACCTCCTCGGCGTCGATCCCCCTAGCGCTGGTCGACGCAGCGTCCGCCGGTCGGCTCACCGACGGCGACGTGGTGCTCCTCGCCGGCTTCGGCGCCGGGATGACCTGGGCGTCGGCGGTGTGGCGCTGGGGCGGATGAGCGACCGCCGGCGCCAGGCGCAGCGCTGAACGGGTGTCACCGGAGCCGGGCCTGACTACGCTCGATCAACCTCTGGAAGCGCCGAGCCGACCCGCCGGCGCTCCACTGCCCCAAGGAGAGACCATGGACAATGCCGAGGCGTTCGACAAGTTCAAGCAGTGCGCGGTGGAGGTGCTGCAGGTCGACCCCGACAAGGTGACCCCCGAGGCACGCTTCGCCGACGACCTCGACGCCGACAGCCTCGACCTGGTCGAGCTGGTCATGGCCCTCGAGGAGCAGTTCGGCATCAGCGTCGACGAGTCCGAGCTGGAGGGCGTCGAGACCGTCGCCCAGGCGTTCGGGCTCGTCACCGGCAAGCTCTGATGCAGGCCGTCTCCGCCAGCCCGGGCGGCAGGCCCGGGGTAGCCGGCCGGCGGGTCGCGGTGACCGGCGTCGGGGTGGTCGCCCCTTGCGGCATCGGCCAGGACGCCTTCTGGTCGGGCCTGACCGGCCCGGCCCCGACCGGGGAGCGGCGGGTCGTCGGTCTCGACGCTACGGCGATCTACGGTCCGAAGGAGGTGCGCCGGGTCGACCCGTTCACACAGTTCGCCGCGGTCGCCGCCGCCGAGGCGGTGGCCGACGCCGGCGGCCCCGACGCACTGGCCGGCGACCCCGACCGGGCGGGAGTGGCCATCGGCACCGGTATCGGCGGTATCGCCTCGTTCGAGGAGCAGCACAGCGTGCTGCTCGAGCGCGGAGCCCGCCGGGTGAGCCCGTTCCTCGTCCCGATGATGATGGGCAACCGCGCGGCGGCGGATCTCTCGATGCGCTACGGGCTGCGCGGCCCGTGCGAGGCGACGGTCACCGCCTGCGCGGCGGGCACCCACAGCGTCGGCAACGGGGCCCGCCTGATCGCCACCGGCCGCTGCGACGTGGTCCTCGCCGGCTCGGCGGAGGCGGCGATGACCCCCCTGTCGCTCGCCGGTTTCGCCAACATGACCGCCATGTCGTCCACCGGGCTGTCCCGGCCCTTCGACGCCCGGCGGGACGGGTTCGTGATGGGCGAGGGGGGGGCGGTGCTGGTCCTCGAGGAGCTCGACCGCGCGGTCGCCCGGGGCGCCCGGATCTACGCCGAGCTCGCCGGTGCCGCCAGCACCGCCGACGCCCACCACATCACCGCCCCCGCCCCCGACGGCGCCGGCGCGGTCGCCTGCATGGAGCTGGCCCTCCTCGACGCCGGTCTCACCCCCGCGGAGGTGACCCACATCAACGCCCACGGGACCTCCACCCCGAAGAACGACACCGCCGAAGCGGAAGCGATCACCAAGGTGTTCGGCTCCCCCGGCCCGGCGGTCACCTCCATCAAGGGCGTCACCGGCCACTCCCTCGGCGCCGCCGGCTCCCTCGAGGCTGTCGCCCTGGCCCTGAGCTTCGTCCACCGGACGATCCCACCGACCGTCGGCTGGGAGGTCCCCGACCCCGACATCCACCTCGACCTGGTCGTCGGCGGTCCCCGGCGGTGGGAACCGGGACCGGCGCTGTCCAACTCGTTCGGTTTCGGCGGGCACAACGGGACGATCGTGATGGTCCCGGCGGGCTGAGACCACCGGATCGGGCCGACGGTTGGTGCCGCCTCGCGTCTCAGCCCCGGACCGCCGAGCGGAGCATCAGCGCGAAGGGGGCGACCGCCACCACGAGCAGGGCGGCGTGGAGGGCCAGGGGGTCACCGGGTCGGTCGTAGATCGCCTGGTGGAGCGCCTCGACGACCGGACGACCGACCCGTCCGTGCTCGACCACCGCCGGTAGGTACGCGCCGGCGAGCAGACCGGCCAGCGCAGCCAGCGGCGCGGCGACCAGCGGACCGGTGAGCGCGACCGCGATGGCGCCGACGACCAGCCCGAGGACCAGGGTCCCGGTGGCCACCCCACCGGTGCGGTACGCGAAGCTCGCGGCTCCGAGGACCACCAGCAGGACCGCCACCACCCACCGGAGCCGTAGCGCACCGCGAGCGACCAGCACGCAGAGCCAGGCGGTGATACCGGGCACCAGCACCGCCAGCACGGCGGCGACCCCGATCACCGCCCGCCGGGGGGCACCCCTGGCCGAGGCAGCTCCGATGATCGCGTGCGCCCCGCTCGAGACCAGCGACAGCGCGCTGCCGGCGAGCGCACGGGCAGCCCCGGCGAGGTAGGGGAAGTGCCCGAGGGCCATGGCCACGCCGACCGCCAACCCGAGGATCAGCCAGACCCGTCCCATGCGCACGGTCACCCATGCTTGCAGACCGCCGGACCGGGAGGCCGGCAACGACCGGGGCGACGATCGGGCGAGCGCCGGATCGGGTACTGCTATTGCATGCCCGACCCCCGACCGCCGGCGCCCGATCGCGGACCCAGCGGCACGGAGCCCTCCCACCACTTCCTCGTCCCGCTCGTCGCCCTGCTCGTCGCGCTCGACGCGACCGGAGCCGGCGGCGGACGCCCCAGGTGGTGGCGCCGGCGCCGGGACGCCGACCCGCTGGAGGTGCTGGGCCGGATCTCGCAGCGACCGGCCCCGCCCGAGGTGCCCGACACCCCAGCGCCTCCGGTCCTGCCTCGTCCCCGTCCGCCTGCCCC
>JAKABK010000034.1 GCA_021796905.1 Actinomycetes bacterium | reverse complement strand
GAGTGAGCTCCCGGAGGGGTGGCTCGACCCGTTCGCAGGTACCGTCGACCAACCGCCGGGGGCAGCGGGTGTGGAACACGCAGCCCGAGGGCGGGTCGGCCGGGCTGGGGATCTCCCCCTCGAGCTTGATCCGCTCCCGTCCGGTGCCGTCGAGGGTCGGGACCGCGGACAGGAGCGCCTCGGTGTAGGGGTGGTGGGGGCCGGCGAAGACCGACTCCGCCGGCCCGTACTCCATGATCCGGCCCAGGTAGAGCACGGCGATCCGGTCCGAGAGGTAGCGGACCACGCCGAGGTCGTGGGAGATGAACACGTAGCTCACCTGCTCACGGCTCTGCAGGTCGACGAGCAGGTTGAGGATCGCCGCCTGCACCGACACGTCGAGAGCGGAGGTCGGCTCGTCACAGACCAGCACCGATGGCGCCCCGGCGAACGCCCGGGCGATCGCCACCCGCTGCTTCAGTCCCCCCGACAGCTGGGCCGGGCGCATCGGCAGGTGCCGGGGCTCCATGCGGACCGACGCGATGATCTCGAGGAGGCGCTGCTCGTGGTGGTCCCCGGTGACCCCGCCGAGCTTGGTGAGGGCCCGACCGACGATGTGGCGGACGCTGTGGCGCCGGTTCAGCGCCGAGTCGGGGTTCTGGAACACGATCTGCAGCGAGCGCAGCTCGTCACGGCTCCGGCGGCCGGCGACCGGCGCCAGGTCGCGGCCCCCCAGCTGCATCTTCGAGCCCGTGTCGGCGGGGGTGAGGCCGAGCAGCACCCGGGCGAGGGTGGTCTTGCCGCACCCCGACTCGCCGACCACTCCCAGGGTCTCACCCGGGTACAGCTCGAGGTCGACGTCGACCAGCGCCCGGACCGCCTCCCCCCGGGCGGTGTAGGTCTTGGAGACGTGCTCGAGGCGGACCACCGGCTCCGGCGAGACGCGCCCGGCTCGGATCTCCAGGTCCTCGGGGGTCGAGCGGGGGATCGACGACGCCTGCTCGGGCTTGAAGCAGCGCACCCCCCGCCCAGGCCCGGCGCTCTCCATCAGGGGCGCCTCGGCCCGGCAGTGGTCGTCGGCGAGGCCGCAACGGGACGCGAAGATGCACCCCTCGGGCACCTCCCCGGGGCTCGGCAGGAACCCGGGGATCGTGTCGAGGCGGTGGTGGTCCTTGCGTTGCCCCCGGCGGGGGACACAGCGCAGCAGGCCGACGGTGTAGGGGTGGTGGGGCTCCTCGAAGACCCGGCGGGCCGGTCCCTGCTCGATGATCTCGCCGGCGTACATCACCCCGACCCGGTCGCACATCTTGGCGATCACCGCCAGGTTGTGGCTGATGAACAGCACGGCGGTTTCGACCTGCTCGCGCAGCGCCGAGATCAGCTCGAGCACCTCCGCTTCGACCGTGGCGTCGAGGGCGGTGGTCGGCTCGTCGAGGATCAACAAGGTGGGTTCGACCGCGATCGCCATCGCTATCACCACCCGCTGGAGCATCCCCCCCGACAGCTGGTGGGGATAGGAGCGCAGCACCCGGCCGGGGTCGGCGATCTGGACCATCCGCAGCGCCTCTTCCGCCCGGTCCAGGGCTTCGCGCCGTCCGCTGCCCTCCACCTCGAAGACCTCGGCGACCTGCCGGCCGATCCGCATCGACGGGTTGAGCGCCCTTCCCGGTTCCTGGTAGACGACCGACACCGTTCGTGACCTGAGGCGGCGCAGGCCCTCGGCTCCCATCGCCATCAGGTCTCCTCCGGCGACGGTGATCGAACCGCGGGTGACCCGGCCGTTGCGGGGCAGGTAACGGGTCACCGCCTGGACCGTTGTCGACTTCCCGCAGCCGGACTCGCCGACCAGCCCGAAGGACTCCCGCGCTCCGATGCGGAAACCGACGTCGCGGAGGGTGAGGCGGTCCCGCCCCCGAACCCGGTAGGCGACGTCGAGGTGCTCGACGTGAAGAGCGTCGGTGCGCCCCAGGTTCGCCCCGAGCTCGGTTGGGTCGGTCAGGGTCATTGGATGATCACCGATTCGATGGCGTCGCCGACCAGGTTGATGGCCGTGATCAGCGAGGCGATGGCCAGGGCGGGGAACAGGGTCTCCCACCAGTAGCCGGCGGACAGGTAGCTGTAGGTAGCGGCGATGTCGGCCCCCCAGTCGGGGGTCGGCGGCTGGATACCGAAACCGAGGAACGACAGGGTCGCCACGGTGAACACCGCGTAGCCGAGACGGACGGTGAACTCGACGATGATCGGCCCGGCCACGTTCGGCAGGATCTCGACGAACATGGTGTGGACCGCCCCCTCCCCCCTCAGGCGGGCGGCGGCGATGTAGTCGAGCTCACGCTCCTGGAGCACCGCGGTCCGCACCGTGCGGGAGATCACTATCCCGAAGGCGAAGCCGATCACGACTATCAGCGTCGCGACCGAGGGACCCGCGGCGACTATGAACAAGAAGGCGACTATCACGATCGGCAGGGCGAGGAAGGCGTCGACGACCCTTCCGGTGAGGCTGTCGAGCGCCCCCCTGTAGTAGCCCTGCAACAACCCGAGGGCGGTGCCGAGGATCGTGCCGAGCAGAGACGCGACGGGAGCTACGACGAGGATCTGGCGGGACCCCATGATGACCCTGGAGGCCACGTCACGACCCAGGTTGTCGGTGCCGAACCAGTGGGCGGCCGAGGGTGCCTGGTTGGTGGCCAGCAGGTTCTGGGCGAGAGGGTTGTAGGGCCTGAACAACCCCCCGAAGATCGCGCAGACGATCCAGAAGACCAGGATCGCCGCCCCGACGAGGAAGGTCTTGGAGCGCACCAGCAGCCTCAGCTGCTCGCGGCGGATCCGACCGGCAGAGACCGCCATCGTCCCGGCCGTGCGCAGCTCGTGGTCGGCGAGCGCGAGCGCCAGCAGCGGGTCGACCACCTCCGGCGAGCCGGCACCACCCGGTGACAAGCTCCCCGCCCCGGCGCTGCTGTCGCCCTGCTCGGTGGTGGCCATCAGTGCAGGACCCGCATCACTCGGCGCCCTGCAGGCGCAGGCGCGGGTTGAGCACCGTGTAGGCCACGTCGGCGACGAGGGTAGCGACCAGGTAGACCACCCCGATCATGAGCACACCGGCCTCGAGCATCGGGAAGTCCTTGTTCTGGGCGGCGTTGAAGATGAGACGTCCCATCCCCGGGTAGTTGAACAGCGTCTCGGTCACCACCAGTCCCCCGATCAGGTAACCGGTCTGGGTGGCGATCACGGTGATCGTCGGCAGCAGCGAGTTGCGCAACACGTGACGGAGCACCACCGTCCGGCCGGGCAGTCCCTTCAAGGTGGCAGTCCGCACGTAGTCGGACTCGAGCGCCTCGACCGTGCCCGCCCGGGCCATCCGGGCGATGTAGCCGAACAGGATGAACACGAGCGGGAAGGCCGGCAGGATCAGGTATCGCAGCTGGGTCCCGAACCCGGACCCCGGCGGCGGGTTGGCCGTCGGCGGAAGGACCTTCAGCTCGATCGCGAAGATCACGATCAGCACGATCCCCGAGACGAACTCGGGGACCGTCGACAGGGACAGCCCGGTGGTGCTGATGACCCGGTCGACGGCCCGACCGCGCCGGAGGGCGGCGACCACCCCACCGAGGATCGACAGCGGCACGACGATCACGAACGCGACCGCGGCGAGCTTCAGTGACTTGAGGGCAGCGGGCCAGAGGAACTGGCCGACCGGGGCCTGGTACTGGTAGGAGGTCCCCAGGTTGCCCTGCAGCAGGCCCGTGACCCAGCTCCAGTACTGGACGGCGAGCGGGCGGTCCAGTCCGAGCTTGTGGTTGAACGCAGCCACCGCCTGGGCCGATGCGGTGTGCCCGAGGACCGCCCGCCCCGGGTTGCCGGGCAGTACCCGTCCGGCGAGGAACACGATCACGCTGAGCAGCACCAGCGTGAGCAGCGCCAAGCCGACACGTTTGAGCAGGTAGCTCGCCAATACGGCCCTCCTGGTACCCCCGGGGCGGAACGATGCGCGCCGTAGCGTAGTCGCGCAACACGACCCCGCTGCCGGCGGGCGCTCGACGCTACGCTGCCCGTCATGACGGTCCTGGTCGACTCGAGGGCCGATCTCAGCCTCTCCAACTACCGCAGGGTCAGTCTCGGCGGGGAGGGTGTGGAGATCGGCCCGAGCGCCCGCCGGTCGATGGAGCGGTCACGGGCGGCGTTCATCGCGCTGCTGGAGGCCGACCGGACCAGGTTCATCTACGGGGTGACCAGCCACGCCGGCGAAGGTGCCCGGGTCCCGATCCCGCCCGAGGACCAGCGGGACGCGGCCCGGCGCTTCGCGGCCGCCCACCAGCGGTCCGCGAGCTTCGGGGGTGGTCAGCTCGCGACGAGCGCTGTGCGCGGGATCATCTTCGCCCGCCTCGCGAACCTGCTCGACGGTCACGCGAAGTGCCGGCCGCTCGTCGCCGAAGCGGTCGCCGGCCTCCTCGAGCGGCCGCTACCGAGGGTTCCGCTCGCCGGCGAGGTCTTCGCCGGGGAGATCGTCCCGTTGATGCGGATCACCGCCGGGCTCGACCCCGCCGAGTGGGAGGAGGGCGAGCCGATGGCGTTGATCAACGGCTCCCCGTGCTCGGCGGCCCTCGCCGCCGAGGTCGCCCTCCGCTCCGGCAACCGGCTCCGCCTTGCGGGGGCGGTCTTCGCCCTGTCGGTGGAAGCGATCGCCGCTCCACTCGAGGCGTACGACCCGGCGCTGCGGGAGCTGTGGGGGGATCCGCACGAGACCGCTGCCCTGGAGATGTTCTCGTCGTTGCTGGCGGGCGCGTCGGTCGAGGGGCGCCGGCCCTTCCAGGCACCGGTCAGCTGGCGGATCCTTCCCCGGGTCCTCGGCCAGGCCCACCGCTGCGTCGCCACGGTCGAGGAAGTGGCGGCCATCGCGCTCCGCTCGGTCACCGACAACCCGGTGTACCTGCCGCCCGACACCGAGCACCCGCAGGGTCGGATCTTCTCCACCGGTGGCTACCACAACGCGAGCGCCTACCCTGCCATCGACGGGGTCTCGGGTGCCTGGGCGGACCTGTGCGCCCTGGCCGAGCGCCACACCATGAAGCTCCACGACGGCCCCGTCTCGCTGCTCCCCCACCACCTCGCCGGCGACGACGGGGCACCGACCCACCTGCTGACCCTGGTCCAGACCGGCTTCGGCGAAGAGGCCCGTCACGAAGCGGCCCGGACGTTCCTCCCGATGAGCGAGAGCGGCGGTTTCAGCGGGCAGAACGACGTCGCCTCACCCACCTTCTTGTCCTACGCCCGTCACCTGCGCGTCGCGTGGTGCCTCGACGCGTGCCTGGCATCGCTCGCTGTGAGCGCCAGCCGGGCGTTGTGGGTCGACCGTCGCCAGCCGGCCCCGCCGCTCGCAGCCCTTCTCGCCGCGGTCCGCCGCTACGTGCCGCCAGCTGACGGACCCGACCGCCGGGACCTCGGCGAGGAGGTCGGCGCCCTGACCGACGCCTTCGGGCGGGCGGCCGAGCTCGGCACCGGAGCGCTCCTCGCCTCCGCACCGGCCCCCACCTGAGCCGACAGCCGCCGCTTGCTCGACGGGCGCCGGCGCGACCCCGACCCGCTCGAGCTCAGGCCGTGGTCGGCAGTCCCGCCGCCCTCCACGCGTGGTAGCCCCCGTCGAGGTCGGTCACCCGGGCCAAGCCCATGCGCCTCAGCGTCACGGCGGCCAGGCTGGACGCGTAACCATCGCTGCACACGAGGATGATCTCGGCGTCGTAGCTGGCGAGGCCCGGGATCCGATGGTCGCTCAGCGGGTCGAGCCTCCATTCGAGGACGTTGCGCCCGATGGCGAGCGCCCCGGGGATCTCGCCTTCGGCTGCCCGCTCCTCGGAGGGGCGCAGGTCCACGAGCACCGCCCCGGCGGCCACCGCCTCGACCGCTTCGCGTGGCGACGGCCGGCGCTGCAGGTCCCGCCTGGCACCGGCCAGCAGATCGTCGATCGCCAACCGGGCGGCCCCTGCGAGCCCACCTCCCCTGCCGCCACCCGAGTCCCCGGTCACCTGGGGCGAGTCGCGGGTCCCATGCGGCGAGTCGACCGCTACCGTCTCGACCGCACCGAAACCGTAGCTCGTCGGACGGTAATAGGTCATTGCCGTCAACGCTGGTGAGTACACATGGACGCTGAGGGCCGGCGAGCCCTCCCCGTGGGTCACGTTGTGCACGTGAGCCGGGCCGAAACTGACCGGGGAGCCCGGGCGCACCGAACGCGACCCGGCGCGACCGCTGCGCGCTCGTCGGTACTGCTCGACCAGGCGGCCGCTCGCCACCACGAAGCACCCGCTCGAGCCGCCGTGGTCGTGCCAGTCGGTCTGGTGCCCCGGGTCCCACGCGAGGAGCCACACGTCGTAGTTGTCCCTCCGGTGCAGCAGGGCGTGCCAGCGATGGTGGCGTTCTGGGGGGACGAGGTCCCCCCAGAGGTCACGGCGGGAGACCACCACCGAGCCGGCGCACGCAAGTTCCCGGGAGCTGAGCACCCGGTCACCGACACCGGGGAGCGCCTCGGAGAGCACGACCCCCACCTCCGCCTGGAGCGCTCCGGGACCGGCACCGCGCCTGCCCGGGTCGTGGCGCACCGATCGGTCGTCCGAGGGGGACCGCAGACCTGTCGGCACTCGCATCTACCTCCGCTTCCCAGTCGTGTGCTACCCGCTCCGGCCGCGCCCCTCCCGCGACCGACCGCCCGGCGACCCCACCGGGGACCGTTGCGCCCCGCGCCGGCCCCGGTGGTGACCGGAGGGCCTCAGGACTTGGTCATGTTGTAGTAGAAGATCCCGAGCGGCGTCGGGTAGATGCCGTTCACGTTCTTCGCCTGGGCGGTGAGCCCGTCGAAGAAGTAGGCCCAGATGATCGGTGTCTCGTCGAGCAGCAGGGTCTCGATCTGGCCGGCGAGCTTGCGTTGGGTGGTGAGGTCGGTGGCGGCTACGTACTGCTTGGAGAGGGTGTCGTAGGCCGGGTCGTTGAAATGGGCGGCGTTCCAGCTGCCTTGGCCGGTCTTGGCGTTGATCGTCTGCAGCGGGGCTTCGAGGTAGACGTTGGGCACGCCACGGGCGCCGTAGTCGACCAGGCTCATCGTGGCGTCGAGCCAGGGCGACTGCCCGAAGACCCCCGCCCCGTAGTACTGGGTCTGGCTGGTGATCGACAGTTTGATGTCTATACCGATCTGGGCTGCCGACTGCTTGATGATCTGGGCGAACTGGGGGATCTCCTCGAACTGCTCGGTCGCCAGTTGGCAACTGAACCCGCGGGAGGCGCCGGCCTGCGCCATCAGCTTCTTGGCCCGGGAGATGTCCTGGACCCGTTGGGGGACGCTCGGGTTGTACATCGGGAACACCGGCGCGAAGGGGTTGTCGTTGCCGACCACCGCATAGCCCTTGAACAGCGCTTGGACGATCTCGGGGCGGTTGAGGGTGAGGGCCATCGCCTGACGGACCAGCTTGTTGGTGAACGGCCCGGTGTCGCAACGCATCGATAGCTGACGCTGGAGCGACGACTTGAGGGCCAGGACGTTGAAGTTGCCGGTGAGCAGCTGGGGGCTGCCCGAGACCGTGAACAGGTCGTCGCAGTCGATGCTCCCCGCCTCGAGCGCCGAGGTCATCGCCCCTTCGTCGGAGAAGTAGGTGAGCTGGATCTCGGCGGGGAGCGCCGGGGTGCCCCAGTAGTGGGGGTTGCGAACGAAGGTTCCGCCGACGTTCCTGGTGTAGCTCTTCATCATGAACTTGCCGGTGCCGGGGAACTCGCTCTCGAACTTCGTGAAGTCGTAGTTGTTCGGGACGATCATCACGTTGTAGTTGGTCTGGGACACGGCGTCGGTGAAGGACCCGTCGGCGGCTTCGAGGTTGAAGCGCACGGTCGTGTCGTCGAGCTTCTCGACACCCGCCGAGGTGAGCGTCCCGCCGAACACCGATGCCGCGTTGACCCCGACCTTGGGGTCGGCCTGCTGCTTCATCGTGTAGACGACGTCGTCGACGGTGAGCGGGGTACCGTCGGCGAACTTCACTCCCTGACGGATCGTGAAGTCCCACGCGGTGGCATCGGCGTTGGGTTTCCAGCTCGTCGCGAGCTGAGGGCGGTGCACCAGCTTCTCGTCGCAGAAGGTCAGCCACTCCCCGACGATGTCGAGGGTCTCTAGGCCCCCCTGGTCGTTGACTATCAGCGGGTTGATCGCTCCGGAGGGGACCGCCTGGCCGGCCCGGATCGTCGCCCCGGCCTTGCCGGTCGCCTTGCCGGCCGCTTTGGCGGTCGACGACGACGCGGGGGCGGTGGAGCTGGGGTGCGAGGCGGCGCTGTGGGTGCTGGTCCCGCAAGCCGCGAGGATCGCGGTCGCGGCCGGGATCCCGATCCCGACCTTGGTCGCCCGGCTGAGGAACTCACGACGCGACAAGCGCCCCGCGACCAGCTCGTCGATCACGTGCTCCTGGATCGGGCCCCGGCCCCGCCGCAGCGGGTCGAGCCGTCCGTGGTCGATGTCCATCGTGCCTCCCCCTCAGGAGGCCCCGGGTGGGGCCGAGGCGCAGATGATAACAAGCCGCCGCCAACTGTGGTGGCGTCTTCGTCCACCAGGAGTGGACATCCTCTCGCCGGTACGGACCGACCGGCACCCGAGGCCGTGGGGCGCCCACCGCCGAGGCGCTCGGGCGGGCGGGTCGGATCAGAACCGTACCGGGTCGACCTCGATCCGCAGCCGGCCCGGAGGTCTCCGGAGGCCGGCGAGGGCGTCGCAGAGCACTTCGGCGGTCGGGGCGCGCAGGATGCTCCTCTGCGGGTCGGGACGCAGGACCTCGATCTCCGGGGAGGCGGCTGCGCCGGCGAGGACCTCTGCGCCGGCGCCGCTCAGGACCGCGAGCGCCGAGTGCGGCGGGAGCCGCAGCGCCCGCCGCCGGGGGTCCTCGATGCGGCTGAGGCGTCCGGGGTCGGCGGCGATCGCGGCGTCGAGCACTTCGTGATCGGGGACCCGGGTCTGGACCAGGACCCGGCCGTGGCGGCCGTGTCCCCTGACCAGCCTCGCTGCCCTGGCGAGCAGGGCGAGGGCCTCCTCGCCCGAACGGGCCCGGGGGGCGAGCAGCTCCTGGTCGAAGTCGACGAATGCCACGACGTCGACCGCCCCGGTCAGCTCCGCTCGGTGCAGCACCGCCTCGGTCCCGATCAGTACCGGTGCGTCCGCTTCCGACTCCCCGGCGGCGGTCACCTCACCCACCGGCCGCCCGCAGAGCGCGCTGAGCTCCTCCCGGGCGCGGGTCACGCCTGGGACGAGCCGACGGAGCCTGGTCGAGCCGCAGGCGAGGCAGACCGGCGGGCGGCTCCTCCCGCAACGGGGGCAGGCGAGCAGCACCGCAGCTTCCGGCGAGGCCGGCTGGAGGACCGCCGCCCCGCAGTGCTCGCAGCGGGCGAGCGCTCGGCACGAGGCGCAGGCGAGCAGGCGCGCCCGCCCGGTCCGGTTCAGCACGCAGACCACCCTTCCGGCCTCGCGCACCGTCCGGGCCAGCCGTTCGGACCACAGCCCGAGGCGGGGATCGTCGAGGGTCCGGTCGACTACCTCGATCGGCGCCCAACCGGCCCGCTCCCTGGGCGCCGCCAGCCTCGCCGGGGCGTTGCCCGCCAACGCGAGCAGGTCCAGGGTCGGGACCGGGGTGACCCAGACGCAGGGCACCCCCGCCCGCCTGGCGCGCTCGGCGGCGACCACCGACGCCCACCAGGTCGGGGCCCGCTGTTCGACCAGCCCCTCGTCGTGGGCGTCGAGCACGACCACCGCAGCGAGCCCCGGGCACGGCGCCCATGCCGCCGCGCGCGCCCCGACCACCACCCCGGCGCCGCCTCGAGCGCCCGGCCAGTCCCCGGGTACCAGCGCCACCCCCGCCCCGGCTCGCCGTAACCGGGAGGCCAGGACCGCCGCCCGGGCCGAGGAGGGGACCACCACGAGGGTCGGTCCCCGCTGGGCGACGGCCGCGACCACGACGGTCGGGTCGGCGACCGGGGGGAGGCGGAGGACCCCCGGGGAGCTCGAAGCGGCGGCCTCGACCGCCTCGAGGAGGTCCGCGGGACCGGCCGGCGGAGCCGGCGCCCGCAGGTCCGGCGCCGGCAGGGCGCTCACCGCTCTCGGGGGGCTGGCGGCCTGGAGGAACGACCGGCGTCTTCCCGCCCAGCGCCACGCCGCCCACCCGGCGAGCTCCACCAGGGCGGGTTCGGGGCCCCAGCCCCGGACGTGCGCGATCGGGCGCAGTTGCCGCTCCGCTCCGGAGCCGCCGGCAGTACCGTCAGGTCCGCCGGGGGGGGCGGGGACGG
>JAKABK010000033.1 GCA_021796905.1 Actinomycetes bacterium | reverse complement strand
GTCGAAGGGCAGGTGGAGGGGGGGAAAGACCTCCCCCGGGGCGCCCCAGGTCTGGGCGAGGGTGCCGGCCAGGGCGGCCTCCTCGTCCGCCAGCTCGGCGGCCCGGTCCCGCATCCGGCGCGGCTCGACGAGCAGCACCAGCCCCCGGTCCCCGAGCAGGTCGGGCAGCAGGCGCTCCTCGGGGGTGAGCCACGGCAGCCACGACTCCATGCCGTCGAATACCTGACCCTCGGCGAGGCGTTCCCACTGCTCACGGCCCCACGGGGCGGAGGAGACCAGACCGGCGGCGCGTTCGCGGACCTCGGCGGTCGGTAGCAGCTCCCGGCAACCGAACAGCTCGACCCGTTCCAGGTCGAGCGTCGAGCGTTGGTCCCCGACGGCGAACTGCGAGAGCCGGTCGACCTCGTCGCCCCACAGGTCGATCCGGACCGGCGCGTCGGCGGTCGAGGCGTACACGTCGACGATCGAGCCGCGCACCGCCAGCTCCCCGCGGTGGCCGACCTGGTACTCCCGCCGGTAGCCGAGGCCGACCAGGTCGGCGACGAGGCGCTCCTGGTCGACCCGGTCGCCGCGGGCCACGACCACCGGGCCCAGTTCCTCGACGTGCGGGCCGAGACGCTGCAGCAGGCTGCGGACCGGGGCGACCACCACCCGCGGCGCACACCCGCCTCCCTCGCGCAACCGCCACATCACCTTCAGCCGCCGCCCCATGGTCGCCACCCCAGGACTGACCCGCTCGAAAGGGAGGGTCTCCCACGCCGGCAGCAGCTCCACCGCGTCGGGCCCGACCAGCTCCGCGAGGTCGGCGGCGAGCCGCTCGGCGTCCGAGCCGGTCGGGGTGGCGACAAGGGTCGGGCGGCGCCCGGACGCCTCGACGGCTCCGGCGACGGCCCACGCCCGGGCCGCCTCGGGGACCGCGAGGGTCGCGCTGGCCAACCCGTTCAGGTCGACGAAGGTCTCGTCCGAGCGCAGGGCGCGCAGCAGCGGGGCGAGCGGGGCGGGCGGGGGGCTCACAGCGCTACCCATTGAACCGGTTCTGGGCGGCAACGACCCCGTCGAGGAGGATCGCGACGACGGCGTCGGCGGCCAGTTCGATGGTCACCTCCAGCTCGCTGCGTTCACGTTTGCCGGGGGCGCGCAGCACGTGGTCGACGCCGCCCTCCTTGCCGCCGGGGGGTTTACCGATCCCGATCCGCACCCGGGTGAACCCATCGGAGTGGAGGTGGGCCCTGATCGAGCGGAGCCCGTTGTGGCCGGCGAGACCACCGCCGGCCTTCACCTGCAGCTTGCCGACCGGCAGGTCCAGCTCGTCGTGGACCACCACCAAGCGGCTCAGGTCGTCGATCCCGAAGCGGCGGACGAGCGGCGCTGCAGCGAGGCCCGAGTCGTTCATGTAGGTGATCGGCACCGCCAGGGCCAGGCGCCGGCCCTCGACGGTCGCCTCGGCGACCAGTGACTGGAAGCGACCTCCCCGCAACCGCTGGCCGTAGCGGGAGGCGAGCCGTTCGACGGTGTCGGCGCCGACGTTGTGACGGGTCCCGGCGTACTCGGCGCCCGGGTTCCCGAGCCCTACCGCGAGCAGGTCGGCGGGGGTGCCGGTCCGGTCGCGCCGCAGCGCCGGTCAGCCCTCCCCTGCGGGGGCGCCGGCGTCGTCGGCTTCGTCGGTGGTGTCCACCTCGGACAGCTCGCTCGTGGCCGAGGAGCTGGCGGCGACGACGACCGCCTCTTCGGGGTCGACGTCGGTGGTCACCCCGACCGGCAGCGGCAACTGACCGACCCTCACGGTGTCACCGACCGACAGCCCGCTCACGTCCACCTCGATCGCGTCGGGGATCGAGCCCGGGGTCGCCCGGACGGTGAGGCTGGAGAGGATGTGCTCGACGATCCCCTTCTCCTGCTCTACCGCCTTCGCCTCCCCGACGAGGACCACCGGAACCTCGGCGGAGATGACCTCGTCGCGGCTCACGACCTGGAAGTCGACGTGGATCACCCTGCCGCGCACCGGGTCGCGCTGGAGGACCCTGGCGAGGGCCAGGCGGCGGGTGCCGGCCACGTCGAGCGAGAGCAGCTGGTTGACCCCGCTTCCCCCCGACAAGGCGATCCGCAGCTCCCGACCGTCGACCGAGACGGCTTGCGGCTCGGTGTCGTGGCCGTAGACGACCGCCGGCACCCGGCCGGTCGTACGCAACCGGCGCGCCGCGGCGCTCCCGGTCGCCCGCCCGGGCTCCGCTACGAGGGTCAGCTCTGCCATTGGTCTCTCCGCGTCGGGTGTCGGTCAGGGGATCGAAGGAGCGATGCTAGTCGCCGACCAGCGCCTACCGACAGCGTCTGTCGGCGGCGTCTGTCGGTCGCGTCTGTCGGCAGCGGTCGCCGCTGTCAGGTCTGGTTCTCGCCGCCGAAGAGGTCGGAGACCGAACGGTCCCCGAAGACCGCCTCGATGGCCTCGGCGAAGATCGGGGCGACCGACACCACCTCGAGCTTGTCGATCTGCTTGTCGGAGGGCAGCGGCAGCGTGTCGGTGACCACCACCCGGGAGATCACCGAGTTCTTCAACCGGTCGACAGCGGGGTCCGACATCACCGCGTGGGTGCACATCGCCCAGACCTCCGTCGCCCCCTTCTCCATGAGCAGGTCGGCGGCGGCGCAGATCGTGCCGGCGGTGTCGATCATGTCGTCGATCAGCACGCAGTGACGCCCCTCGACGTCGCCCATCACGTCGAGCGCCTCGACGTGGTTGACGCTGTCCTTGGCCCGCCGCTTGTAGACCGACGCCACGTCGACCTGCTCGCCGGCGAAGCGGGCCGCCTGCTCGGCCACCTTCGAGCGCCCGGTGTCGGGCGAGACCATCACGAAATCGCCCCTCGGGGCGTGGGTGCGCAGGTAGTCGGTGAGCAGCGGGGTGGCGGTCAGGTGGTCCACGGGACCGTCGAAGAAGCCCTGGATCTGCCCGGCGTGCAGGTCGATCGAGATGATCCGGTCGGCGCCGGCAGCCCCGAAGAAGTCGGCGACCATCCGCGCGGTGATCGGCTCCCGGCTCTTGGACTTGCGGTCCTGGCGGCTGTAGCCGTAGTAGGGGCAGACCGCGGTGATCCGCTTCGCCGACGCCCGCTTGGCGGCGTCGATCATGATCCAGTGCTCGACCAGCGAGTCGTTGACCGACCGGCCCGGGGTGCTCCCGTGGCTCTGGATGACGAAGACGTCCGCCCCTCTCACCGACTCGGCGAAACGGGGACGTATCTCTCCGTTCGCGAAGTCCACCAGCTTGGCGTCCGCGAGGGGAACCTCCAGGTGGGCGGCTATCGCCTCGGCCAGCGCCGGGTGGGTGCGACCGGACAGCAGCTCGAGCCTCCGGGTGGTGACCAGCTCGATCATGCACGCTCTCCGCTCGGGCCGGGGTTGTCGTCGTCGAGGGTAGCCGAGAAGCCCGGACCGGTGACCGAGCCGACCGGGACGTGGGACCCGGGCGGCAGGTACGCCCACGGGCCGACCCGGGCGTCGGCCCCGATCTCGGCCCCGGCGCCGACGGTGGCGCTCACCACCGCTCTCGGCCCGACGGTGCAGTCGGCGAGCTGGGTGCTCGGCCCGATCTCGGCCCCGGCGCCGACGGTCGTCGAACCCTGGAGCAGGGTCCCCGGGTACAAGGTCACGTCGGCGGCCAGCTCGACGGTCACGTCGAGGTAGGTGTGCCCCGGGTCGAGCATCGTCACCCCTTTGGCGAGCCACTCGAGGTTGACCCGCCGGCGCAGCTCGGCCTCGACCCGGGCGAGCTGGACCCGGTCGTTCACCCCGGACACCTCGACGGGGTCGGCGACCTCGAGCGCACCCACCTCGTAGCCGGCGTCGTGGAGGACGCCTACGACGTCGGTGAGGTAGTACTCGCCCTGCGAGTTGTCCGGGGAGACCCGCCGGAGGGCCGGTCGCAGCACCGACCTGCGGAATACGTAGACCGAGGTGTTGACCTCGTCGACGGCCCGCTCCTCCTCGGTGGCGTCGGCCTGCTCCACCACCCGGGCCACACCCCCGCCCCGTCCCCGCACCCCCCGCCCGTAGCCGGTCGGATCCCCTAGACGGGCGGTGAGCAGGGTCGCGGCGGCTTCGCCGCCGCGGTGCTCGGCGACCAGGGCAGCGAGGGTCTCGGCCCGCACCAGCGGGGTGTCGCCCGGCAGGACCAGCACGTCGCCGGCGTCGTCGGGGTCGTCGTCGAGAGCGGTCATCGCGACCGCCAGCGCGTCCCCTGTGCCGCGGCGCACCCGCTGCTCGACCAGCTCGACGTCGAGGTGGGCGGGCACCTGCTCGCCCACCGCCTTGGCCACCCGTTCGCCTCCGTGGCCGATCACCACCACAGCCCGGTCCACGCCGAGGCCGACCAGGGCGTGGAGGACGTGCAGGATCATCGGGCGCCCGCACAGGCGGTGGAGGGGTTTGGGCCGCTCCGAGCGCATGCGGGTGCCGGCACCGGCGGCCAGGACCACCGCCGAGAGGGGCCGTGGGTCGGGTGGCTGCGTGTCGGGGAGCATCGCCTTGGTTCTATCGCGTGTCCGTCGCGTGCCCGTGGCGCGATCGTCGCCGGGTTCGCCACCGACGCCGGCTCGTCGCCCGATGCGCGATGCTGGCGGCGCAGTCAGCCTGTTGGCGGGTAGTTCAACTGGCAGAACGTCGGACTTTGGATCCGAAAGTTGCAGGTTCGAGCCCTGCCCCGCCAGCCACGGCTGCACCGACCGGGCGCCGTCGCCCGCCGCGAGCCAGCGGGTCAGCCCCCCGGCGCCCGCATCAGCCACACAGCGGCGGGTCAGCCCCCGGCGCCCGCAGCAGCCATCACTGCGTCGATCAGGTGCGGGCCCGGCTCGGCGTGGGCCGCGGCGAGCTGCCGCGCGAGCTGCGATGCGGTGTCCGCCCTGGTCGCCGGCACCCCGAGGCCCCGGGCGAGCGACACGAAGTCGAGGTCGGGACGGGACAGGTCGAGGAGGCTGCGGGCGAGCGGTCCGGGGGCGCCGGCCTCCACCCGGTCGAGCTCCATCGCCAGGATCGCGTAGGAACGGTTGTCGACCACCACGGTGGTCACATCCAGGCCCTCGCGGGCCTGGGTCCACAGCGCCGGCAGGGTGTAGAGGGCACTCCCGTCCGCTTGGAGGCACACGACCGGCCGGCCGGGGGCCCCGACCGCCGCTCCGGTGGCGCACGGCGAGCCGAACCCGATCGCCCCACCGGTGAGGGTGAGCAGGTCGTGCGGGGCGGCCCCGGCCAGTCCGGCCCCCGAGCCGAAGCTCGAGCTCACCGACTCGTCGACGACCACCGCCCCCTCGGGCAGGGTCGCTCCCACCGCCGCCCAGAGCGCGGCCGGGTCGATCGGCCCCGAAGGCAGCCCCGCCCGCTGGTCGTCTCCAGCACCCCGGGCCGACGACACCGGGCCGTCCGCCCCGAGCCGGTCGACGAGCGCAGCGAGGGCCCCGGCGGCGTCGACGCCCGGCGGGGCCAGCTCGCAGACGGCGCAACCGTCGGGCACCAGGTCCCCGGGCCGACCCGGGTAGGCGAAGAACGCCACCGGCCGGCGGGCACCGAGCAGCACCAGGTGGCGGCAACCGTCCAGTTGGGCGGCAGCCATCTCCCCCAGGTAGGCGAGCCGGGCGATCCGGGCCCGACCGGCGCCTCCTGCGATGCGCGCCGGGAAGGTCTCGCAGATCAGGCGAGCCCCGGTGCCGGCCGCCAACCGGGCCAGCCGGTCCTGCAGGTCCGCGTCGGCCACGACCGCCCCGCCGGCGAGGATCGCCACCGGCTCCCCCGAGCCGAGGGCGGCTGCTGCCGCAGCCAGGTCGGCCTCGGAGGCGGGCGCTGGTGGCTGGACCGGCTGCACCGAGCCGGGCACGGCTCCCGAGCCCCACGACACATCGGCGGGCAGGATCAACGTCGCCACCCCACCGGGGGCGCTGCGGGCCGCAGCCACCGCCGAGGCTGCGTCGCGTCCCACGTCGCAGGGCCGCCAGGACCGGCGCACCCAGCTCGACACCGTCCCCGCGATGGCGTCGATGTCGGACTCGAGGGGAGCGTCGAGGCGCTTGTGGTAGGTGGCGTGGTCCCCGACCACCGCCACCACCGGGGTGTGCGCCCGGCGGGCGTTGTGGAGGTTGGCGACACCGTTGGCGAGGCCCGGGCCGAGGTGCACCAGCACCGCCGCCGGGCGACCCGCGACCCGCCCGTACCCGTCGGCGGCGCCGGTGACGACCCCTTCCGCCAAACCGAGCACCGGCCGCAGCCCGGCGACCGAGTCGAGAGCGGCGACGAAGTGCATCTCGGAGGTCCCGGGGTTGGCGAAACATGTGTCGACGCCGGAAGCGACGAGAGTCGCCACCAACGCCCGCGCCCCGCTGCTGCCACCTGCGGGGCTCGTGGCCTCCTGTCCGCTCACGCCGCGAGCCCGGCGGGAGCCCCGCTCCGGTCCTGCTCCCCGACAGCTTCGTCGGGACCGGTACCGGCCGGCTCGCGTCGCGCCCAGCCGTACGCCGGAGCCGAGAGGAGGAGCGGGCCGAGGTAGCCGATGATCCGGTACACGGCCACCGCGGCGATCGCCGGGGCGGCGGGGGACCCGAGGGCCACCAGGACGCCGATGGTGCCGGCCTCGACCGCCCCCAGTCCACCCGGGAGCGGGACCAGGGCGCCGGCGAGCTTCCCGGCGGCGTAGGCGAGCAGCAGCCCGGTCCAGGGGACCGGCAGGCGGAGGACCCAGAACGCGGCGGCGAGGCACGCCGCGTCCGCCAGCCAGTTGAGCGTGCTCGCGGCCAACACCGCCGAACCGGTCGACCACCCGGCCCGCTGACCCGCGGCCTCGCCGACCAGCCCGACCAGGCGCACCGCCGCCCTGCGCAACCGGCCGGCCGGCCCCGGAGCGTCCGCCCGCCGCCGTCTACCAACCCCGGTGAGCGACTCGGCCCGGTGGGTGAGCACCACTACGAGCGCCGCGCCCGCCACCAGCACAGCGCTGGTGGCCATCGCCGCCCGGCCCCCGACGACCCCGGCCGCCGCGCCGCCGGCGATGGCCACCGCCAGGAGGGTCACTGTCGAAACGAACCCCGAGGCGACCACCGCCCAGGTCGCCTGGCCGGCGCTCGCCCCGCGACGCGAGTACTGGTGCGCCGACCAGACCGTGGAGCTGACCGCCCCGGCAGGCAACAGGATCGACATCCCGTTGGCCGCCAGGGTGAGGGCGAGCGCGTCGAGGAGGCGGATGCGGACCCCACCCCGGCGCAGCAGCCAGCGGGGCACCTGGGTGAAAGCGACCAGCGACACCGCCTCGAAGGCCGCCGCCTCGGCGAGGGCGACGGGCGCCGGGTCCGCGAGACGGGCCAGGTCGCCGGCGGCGGTCGACAGGAGACGTGGGGCCTCGCCGGCGACTACCGCGACGACCGCGAGGAGCACGATCACCTCGGCGACGAGCACCAGGCGCCGGCGGCGGGCCGCCGGCGTCTGCGACGGGCGGTCCCGCCGGGCGGGCTCCGTCTCGGGGGCATCGGGCGACGTCGGGGCCGACCGGCGCGCCGGCCGGCGGTCGGCAGTAGGGCAGATGAAAGTCATGGTTACGCTTCGGCCAACAGTCGCCGGCGGGCGGGGCATTCCCCGAGACGGTACCGGCCCAGGTCAGCGCCCCGGGGACGGCTCCCGTCGGCAGGTGTTCCGGCACTCGCCGAGGCCCTCGATGGCGGTGGTCAGCACGTCGCCGTCCTGGAGGTAGCGGGGAGGGCGCCGGCCGTGCCCGACACCGCCCGGGGTGCCGGTGGCGATCAGGTCCCCGGGGCGCAGGGTCACGAACGTGGAGATGTAGCAGACCAGCTCGAACGGGCCGAACAGCAGCTGCGAGGTGTGGTCGTCTTGCACCACCTCGCCGTTGACCGTCGAGGTGATCCGCATCCCTGGCTCGTCGCCGACCTCGTCGGAGGTGACGAGAGCGGGACCTACCGGGGTGGTCGCCTCGAAGGTCTTCCCCTGCAGCCACTGCAGGGTCCTGGCCTGCCAGTCCCGGGCGGTGACGTCGTCCAAGACGGTGTAGCCGGCGATCGCTCCCCGGGCCGCGGCCCGGTCGGCGTGGCGGACGCTGGACCCGATCACCACCGCCAGCTCCGCCTCCCAGTCCATCTGCTCCGAGACCGCGGGCAGGACGATGTCGTCGCCGGCACCGACCAGCGCCGGCGGGTACTTGGCGAACAACGTCGGGTGGGAGGGCAGGTCCCGACCCATCTCCTCGATGTGGTTGCGGTAGTTGAGGCCGACGCAGATGATCTTCTCGGGTCTCGGCACCAGCGGGGCGAAGTCCAGCTCGGCGGGATCGAACCGCTCCCCCGCCGCGGACGCCGCCCGCTCCTTCCAGTCCGGGTCGGCGAGGAACGCCCCGATGTCACTGGCACCGAGATGGACCGCTCCGTCGTCCTCGAGGCGGACGGCAGCGGTGCCCGACGGCGTGCGAACAGTGGCGAGCTTCACTCGGGGTCCTCCGGTACGACGGTTCCCGTCAGGCTACGCCACCCCGGCCTCCGGGCCGGCTGCTCAGGTGCTGCCCGAGGCGACCGGTAGCCGACGCCGGATGCCCGCTGCCAACGAGACGACGACCGCGACCACCCCGACCGCGGCCCCGAGGAGACAGACCGCCACCCACCCCGACGCGCCGTAGAGGGCGGAAGCGACCGCGGAGCCGATCGCACCACCCACGAAGTAGCAGACCATGTAGGCGGAGTTGATCCGGCTGCGGGCTTCGGGGGCCAAGCGGTAGATGACGCTCTGGTTGGTCACCTGGAGGCCCTGCACCCCCACGTCGAGCACCGCGATACCGACGATCAGCGCTACGAGGGAGTGCCGGCCGACCCAGATCGGCAGGAACGACACCGCGATCGCCGCGGCGAAACCGACCGTGGCCGGCGCCTCCCGGCCACGGTCGGCGAGCCGGCCGGCTGCGTTGGCGCACAGCGCCCCGGCCGCCCCGACCAGACCGAACAGGCCGATGACGGTGTCGGAGTAGTGGTAGGGGGGTCCGGCGAGCAGGAAGGCCATCGTCGTCCAGAACACCGAGAAGGCCGCGAACCCGAGACCCCCGAGCAGCGAGCGGCGTCGCAGCAACGGCTCCGCCCGCCAGAGCGACACGGTTGAACGCAGCAGCGCCGGGTAGCTCGGGCGGGGTCGGGGCGGATCCTCGGGGAGCGCCCTCCACAGCACCCCGGCGAGGACGACGACCAGGACCGCGGCGACCACGTAGACGACCCGCCAGCTGCTCGCGCCGGCCACCAGGCCGGCACCGGTCCGGGCGAGGAGGATCCCGAGCAGGAGGCCGCTCATCACGGTTCCGACCACCCGCCCCCGCTCGTCGTCACCGGCGAGCGAAGCGGCGAGCGGGACGAGGATCTGGGCAGCGACGGAGCCGACCCCCACCACTACAGCGAGCGCGACCAGCACCCCGATCGTCGGGGCCGCCGCCGACCCGGCGAGGCCGACTGCGGTCAGCGCCAGGACGGCGGGCACTAGCCGGCGACGCTCGAGCATGTCGCCGACCGGCACGAGCAGGGCGAGGCCGGCCGCGTAACCGATCTGCGAGAGCGTCACGACCAGCCCTGCGGACCCCGATCCGACCCCGAGGTCGACGGCGATCGTCGACAGGAGCGGTTGGGCGTAGTAGAGGTCGGCGACCGCCACCCCGCAGGCGGCGGCGAGCAGGAGGGTGAGACCACGACTGATCCCACGCGGCGTGGCGGGAAGGCTCGACATGACCGGGGCACGGTACCGGCACCTCACGGCGAGCCAGCTTGCGGCCTATCGTCGGGACATGACGACCGCTCCTCCCGAAGCTCCGGCCCAGGCGGCACGCGAGCGCTGGAGAGCGCACTGGACCGAGCTGTTCGACGAGGTGGTCACGAGCGGTCTGTGCACCGGCTGCGCGGGCTGCATCGTCTCGTGCCCCCACGACGTGCTCGGCTACGACACCGCCTCCGGCGTCTACCGTCCGTTCCACCTGGAGGAAGAAGGCGGTCCGGGGGGCTGCGGGCACGGGGACCGGGGATGCACCAGCTGCACCCGGGCCTGCCCACGCTTCCGGGCCTGGGAGCCCGACATCGACACCTACCTCCACGGCCGGCAGCGCCTCCCCGACGAGCAGGCGGGGATCGCCAAGGACCTGCTGCTCGCCCGGGCGACCGACCCCGAGCTGCACGAGGCCGGCCAGGACGGGGGGCTCGTGTCAGCGATCCTCGCCTGGTGCCTCGAGCACGACCGGATCGACGCCGCCCTGGTCTCCTACCTGGAGGGTGACGGCCGCTCGTGGCGGGCGGTCCCCGGGGTGGCCCGCACCCGTGCCGAGGTGCTCGCCGCGGCCGGCTCCCGTTACACCTATTCGGCCAACACGCTCGCCTACGC
>JAKABK010000032.1 GCA_021796905.1 Actinomycetes bacterium | reverse complement strand
AGCACCCGGCCCGCCTCCACCGACCGCCAGCGCTGCGCCCACGGGTGCCATTCCTCCGCGCTCCACGCCGCCAGGGCCTCCTCCGCCCGCCGGAGGTCCGCTCGGGCGGCGGCCACCTCGGCGAGGTCCCGCCCCGGGGGGAGACCATCCCCGTCCGAAGCGGCGGGGGTGTCGCCGTCGAGCACGTCCGGCTCGGGTCCCGCTGCGGCCGACACCAGGTGCCGGCGGTGCTCGTCGGGGTGGCCGCCGAGCTGCGGCTCCGTGTCAGCGGTGACCGGGCCGGTCACCCAGCCTCGCAGCCCGGCCGGCAGTTCCGCGGGGGCCGGCAGTTCCGGAGGGGGCCGGCAGGTCGACCAGCTCGACCGCCAGCCACGGCTCCCCACCGCCGGTCACGGCCACCCCGGCGGCCACCGCCACGTCGGCCGGGACAACCTGCACGTCGCGATGGGCGGCCAGGTCGTGCACCGGCGGGTAGCGCAACGCGTAGTACGCCTCCAGGAACCCGACGAAACGCAACGCCCACCGCCGGGCCTCCGCCGCCACCTCACCCGTCACCGCTGGGCCCACCACACCACCGGGACAGCTTGACACCGTCCGGCGCCGGGCCGCGACCCAGGGAGCAACACCGGTCGGGGAGCGAACTGCAGGCGTGATGTTCTCCAGGGACGGTCGGACCGAGCCGGTCCCCCTGTCCGGGCCGGATGATCCCTAGCACCGGGTGGGAGGTGGGTCACCTCGGCCTCCGGGTCGCCCTGCCCGCCCTCACCACAGCAGTGGGTGCCAGGTGCCGAGGACCACAGCCAGTGCGTTGGCTCCCCCGACCGCGACGACCGACCCGCCGAGCAGTGCCCAGTCGGCGGCACCGAGAACCTGGCGTCGGGCTACCGTTCGCGGCCCTCCGGCGTCGAAACCCCGGCTCTCCATGGCGCTCGCGAGACGGGTCGCCCGGCGGATCGCGGCGACGAGCAGCCCGAAGACCGTCGAGGACCACAGCCTCGCCGCTCCCAGCGGGGAGCGGCCGGCGTCGATACCCCGGGAGCGCCGGGCGCGGCGGATGACCTGCCATTCGACCGACAGCAACGGGAGCAGACGCAACGCGGCCAGCGAGCCGTAGGCGAACCGGGCCGGTACCCGCAGCTGCTGGTGCAAGGCGTCGGCGAGGTCGACCGGGTCGGTGGAGGCGAAAGCGACCAGCCCGGGCAGGGCTATCGCGACCAGGCGCAACGAGATGGCACCCACTGCCACCCCGTGGGCGTTGGAGGCCACGAGGTTGGCCACCGCCACGCCCCCGGCCGCCAACGGCAGCGGCCACGCCCTGCGCACGAGGAACCTCCAGCCGACCCCGGCGAGCGGCAGGCAGGCCAGTTCGATCGCGAGCACGACCGAGGCGGTGACCAGGTCCACGCTGACCAGCAGCCCGGCCGCGACCACCGCCGCTACCCCCAGTTTGGCGAGAGGGTGGCGACGGGCGAGGCGGGTGGCGACCAGCGGGGTGTCGACGGTGAGGCTCAACGTCGATCCCCCGCGGACAGCACCTGCCCGACCGCTCCCGGGACCGGGGACACGACCCGGCCGTGTTCCAGGCGGACGACCCGGTCGGCGAGGACCCCGACCAGCTCCTCGTCGTGGGTGACGAACAGCACCGCCCGCCCGTCGTCACGGGCCTCGGCGAGCAGCTCGACCAGCTCGTCCCAGGTGCGGGCGTCCTGGCCGAAGGTCGGCTCGTCGGCGACGAGCAGCTCCGGGCGGGCGACGAGCGCGGTGGCCACCGACAGCCGTCGCTTCTCCCCGCCCGAGAGCGTGAAAGGGTTGGCGGCCGCCAGGTGCGACAGGGCGAGGCGCTCCATCAGCTCCCCGACCCGTCGTCGCCCGGGCCCGGTCCCGACCCCGGCCCGAGTCGCACCGATCGTGAGCTCGGCCTCCACCGAGGCGGCGACGAACTGGTGCTCGGGGTTCTGGAAGACGAACCCGACGTGACGCACCAGCTCCCGGGGCGGCCACCTGGCGTAGGGGACGCGGGGACCGCCGGCGCAGAACCTCACCTCACCGGAGGTCGGGACCAGCAGTGAGGCCAGGCAAAGGGCGAGGGTGCTCTTCCCCGACCCGTTGGGCCCGACCACCGCTGTCGCCTGCGACGCGGTGACCTGCAGGTCGACCGCGCTGACCGCTTCGGTCGTCGCGGCCGGGTAGCGCACCGTCACCGCCTCGGCTTCGAGCACCGGTGGACCGGTGGAGCGGGTGGGCTCCCGCCGGTGGGCCCCCGGTCCCGGACCCCTCACGCCCGGCACCCACACCCCCGACGCCCGCAGGGTCGCCCCGTGACGGGAGAAGACCTCGTCGGGGGGCCCGTCGTGGCGGACTCCGCCGCCCGCCTCGAGCACCACCACCCGGTCCACCAACCCGACCAGCTCGTCGACCCGGTGCTCGACGACCACCGCGGTGATGGACCGGTCCCCGAGGAGATGCGCGAGCGTCGAGCGGACCAGTGCCGCCCCGGGCGGGTCGAGGTTGCTGGTCGGCTCGTCGAGCAACCACAGGCGGGGGGCGACCGCGAGCACGTCGGCGACCGCCAGGCGCTGCTGCTCACCGCCCGAGAGGTGCTCGACGGACCACGAGAGCGGGTAGGCGAGCCCGACGGCGTCGAGGGACTCCCGGACGCGGGGCCAGATGAGCCCGGTCGGTACGGCCCGGTTCTCGAGCCCGAAGGCGATCTCGTCACCAACCCTGCTCATCACGAGCGAGGTGGAGGGATCCTGGAACACGATCCCGCTGCGGGCGTCGGGTCCGGTGACCGGCCGGCCGTGCACCGACAGCTCCCCCTCGACGTCACCCGCCTCGGGCGGGCGCAGGAGACCGGCGAGCGCCTGCAAGAGCGTGCTCTTACCGGCACCGGACGGACCGAGCAGCAGCACCCGCTCCCCTTCCTCGATCCGCAGGTCGAGGCCCCGCAGCGCCCACCCCCGTCGCCCCGCGTGGCGCCAGCCCCACCCCCGGGCGCTGACGACGGTGGTCACACCACGGGGTCTCGACGGCCCGAGGCGAACGGTGCCAGCACACCGGTGCGTGCGAGCGCTCGCACCAGGGCCCACGAGCCGATCCCGGCCAGCACTGCGGAGCTGGCCATCACCACCACCACGTAGGCCAGCTTCCAGTCGGGCCGCCACTCCCCGTAGTAGTACACGAGGTCCATCGACGCCGCCGCCAGGCCGGCGACCGCCCCGGAGACCACCGACACCGGTAGGCGCCACACCCGGTAGGCGAGCGCGAGGAAGGCGATCTCGGCGCCGAGACCCTGGAACACGCCGTAGACCACGACCGACAGTCCCCAGGAGCTGCCGAGCAGCGCCTCGACGACCGACGCGACCAGCTCGGTGTAGATCGCGGCGCCCGGCTTGCGGATCACCAACGCGCCGAGAACCCCCGGGGCGAGCCAGACCCCGTAGATCACGGCGTGCGCCGGCGGGAAACCGGCGAAGGCGACGTCGGTGACGTACCAGAGCTGGTCCCACGCCCAGAAGACCACCCCGCCCGCCACTGCGATCACCGACGCCACCACGACGTCGACGGTCCGCCAGCGGCGGGGCCGGGCCGCTCCGGCGGGAGCCAGGCCGTCCTCGGTCCTCATTGATGACTCCCTTCGCTGGTGTGACCCAGATCAGGTTCGGAGGGTCTGCGGCGAACCGCACTCTCAGCGCCCGAGCGCTCCCCTGTCGTCGATATGACTTCTGTCCGCCCGTGACTCTACCCGACGCGTTCCTCCCGCGCAGGTGATCTTCGAGGGTCCCGGGCCGGTCCGGGCCGCCGATCGGGGTACGCTTCGTCGCCGACCGGCGCCCGTCGCGCCACGACGCTCCCGGTCGGCACGAACCCCTGACTCGCGAGGACCCGGGCATGCTCATACGACCGTGGGACGCTGCGATCGACCCGGCCGAGTGGCAGGAGTGGCTCGCCGGGACCGACCACTTCGGGATGCTGACGGTCGGTAACCTCGACCCGTCCCGGGCGCCGGTGGTGGTACCGACGCACTTCGCCGCCGCCGGCGGTGAGCTGCTCGTGCACCTGGCCCGCCCCAACCCGGTCTGGCCGCACCTCGAGGCCGCTGCCGAGGTCCGTCTCGCGCTCGTCGGCGACTACGCCTACATCCCGGGCCACTGGCGGGCCGAGCCCGGAAAGCCGGTCGAGGAGGGGGTGCCGACCAGTTATTACACGGCGGTCCAGTTCGTCTGCCGACCCACGGTCGTCGACGACGCGGAGGGCAAGGCGGAGGTTCTCGCCGCCCAGCTCGCCCACTTCCAGCCGGAGGGTGGGCACGCCGCGCTGGACCCCACCTCGGCGCCCTACGGGCCGCTGCTCGCCGGGATCCGGGCCCTCCGCCTCAGCGTGGTCGGGGTGGACGCCAAGTTCAAGTACGACGACCACAAGCCCGTCGAGCTCCGCCTCGGGGTGATCGAACGCCTCGAGCGCCGCGCCCACGGCCTCGACGCCGGCGCGGCGGCGCAGCAGCGGAGGCGGGTCGCCGAGATCGGCGACTGGCGCGCCCGGTCGCAGCGGTCGTGACCCGGTCTCCCGCCCCCCGGGCCCGGGTGGCCACCGCGACCCGCAACTTCGGTGCCGGCGCCCGGGAGAACCACGACGCCAGCGGGTTCTACGCCCGTTTCCAGGCGAAGTCGGTGTCGTCCGAGGAGACCCTCGCGGAGCCCTTCGGGCTCCCCGAGCGGTTGATCTGCGGCGACTCACGCCGGATGGCCGAGCTACCGGACAACTCGGTCGCGCTCGTGGTCACCTCACCTCCCTATTTCGCCGGCAAACAGTACGAGGAGGCGCTCGGCGAGGGGGTGATCCCGGCGTCGTACGCCGAGTACCTGGGTCTGCTCGCCGAGGTGTTCTCCGAATGCCTCCGGGTGCTCGAGCCGGGGGGACGGATAGCGGTGAACGTCGCCAACCTCGGCCGCAGGCCCTACCGCTCGCTCTCCGCGGACGTGGTGCGGATCCTCGACGACGATCTCGGCATGCTCCTGCGGGGGGAGATCATCTGGAAGAAGGCGGAGGGCGCGTCCGGGTCGTGCGCGTGGGGTTCCTACCGCTCCCCCACCAACCCGGTCCTGCGCGACATCACCGAGCGGGTTGTCGTGGCTTCCAAGGGTCGCTTCGACCGGGCCGTCGACGTGGCGCGACGAGCGGCCCGCGGACGACCCCACCTGACGTCGATCTCGACCGACGAGTTCCTCGACGCCACCCTCGACGTGTGGGAGATCCGTCCGGAGTCCGCCCGGCGGGTACAGCACCCGGCCCCCTTCCCGGTCGAGCTGCCGCAGAGACTGATCGAGCTGTACACCTTCCGCGACGACCTGGTGCTCGACCCGTTCCTCGGTTCGGGGAGCGCGGCTGTCGCCGCGGTACGCACCGGCCGGCGGTACGTCGGCTACGACACCGACCCCGCTTACGTTGCCATCGCGCGCCAACGCGTCGGGGAGGAGCAGCGGAGCGGGGGGGAGCGGGTCGACCACCGCCGGCGACCCGCCCGGCCGGCGGGGAGCCCGAGCCTCTTCCCGGTGGACCCCGCGACGACCGGGCCGGGGGTCCCGGCCCCCGGGGACGGCAAGGCGGCGCAGGCGTTCGCCGCCGACCTCGTCTGCGACGCCGGCTTCGAGATCGTCGAGCGGGAGCGCCGCGTTCCCGGGGTCGGGGTCGGGGTGGGGGTCGTGGCCGCCGACGCGGAGGGGGGTTTGTGGCACTTCGATGTCACCGGGGCGTTCACCTCGACACCGAACGGCCTGCTGCGTGCCGACACGCTCTGGAAGTGCCTGGGGCGGCTCAGCGTGCTGCGAGCCTGCGGGATCGGGCCGGTGGTGCTCCTCTCGACCGACCTGCCGCCCCGCCGCAGCAGCGGTGACAAGGCGCTGCGCGCCGTCGGACCCGGCGGGGTACACGACGTGATGCACCTGCTCGCCACCGCCGACCGTGACCGTCTGGCGGCCTACGCGGCCGGCGGTCATCGCTCCCGGCCGCTGCCGGGGTTCTGGTCGTTGCCCGAGCTGACATAGCGCCCCCCGGGACCGGCGCCGGCCGCAGGGGCCACCGGTCCGGCAGCGGGGACCCTCCCGCCGCCGGACGGGGGCGGGCTACTGGCCCTGGCCGAGGGAGAACCCGGGCTCGCCGTCGAAGGTGTAGAGCCCCTCGGTCTTGATCGGCTCCGCGCCGCCCGCGTCGAGACGCCCGAGCAGTCCTAGGACCGCACCGAAGGTGACCGGCCCGCCGCCGGGGGCCTGGAACCGGCAGCGCCAGTGGTCGACGCAGAAGGTCTCGGGGATCCCGTCGGGGTACACCTTCTGGCCTCGGTTGGTGATCATCACGAGCTCGAGACCGGGAGCGGCGAGCGCCTCCAGCCGGTGACCGATCGCCTCCGGGGTGTCGGTGGAGTCGACGAACACGTCGACCCCGACCAGTTGCTTGACGGGCCGGGGTCTGGCTCGGGGGGTGACCCTGATCGGTTCGGTGCTGACCGGGTAGTCGACCGCGGCGAGCTTGCGTGGACGGCGTCCGAGGCGATCGATGACCGCCGAGGCGAACCCGTCGGTGCCGACCCGGGTCCGGGAGATCCCCTGGTCGAAGAAGTCCGCGGTGGCCACCCCCTCCTCGATCGTGGTGAGCCACGCGTTGTGGACCTCGGTGGCGACGTCGCCCTGCCCGACGTGGACGAGCATCTGCACCGCGGCGAGCAGCAGACCCGACGGGTCGGCGATCCCGAGACCGGCGAGGGTCGGTGCCGATCCGTGGATCGCCTCGAACATGGCCGCCTCGGCACCGATGTTGGCGCTGCCGGCCAGACCGACCGAGCCGGCGATCTGGGCGGCCACGTCGGAGATGATGTCCCCGTAGAGGTTGGGCACCACGATCACGTCGAAGATCTCGGGGGTGTCGGCGAGCCGTGCGGTGCCGATGTCGACGATCAGGTGCTCGCTCTCGAGCTCGGGGTACTCGGAGGCGACCTCGTCGAAGACCTCGTGGAACAACCCGTCGGTCCTCTTCATGATGTTGTCCTTGGTGAAACAGCTGACCTTGCGACGGTTGTGGCGCCGGGCCGCCTCGAAGGCGTAGCGGACGAGACGCTCGGTCCCGGGCCGGGTGATCAGCTTGAGGCACTGGGCCACGTCGGGGGTCTGGCGGTGCTCGATCCCCCCGTAGAGGTCCTCCTCGTTCTCCCTGACGATGATCAGGTCCATCCCCGGGTGGCGGGTCGAGACGAACGGGGCGTACGACAGGCACGGACGCACGTTGGCGAAAAGCCCGAGGGTCTTGCGGACCGTGACGTTCAGGCTCTTGTACCCGCCGCCCTGGGGGGTGGTGATCGGCGCCTTCAGGAACACCCGGGTGCGTCGCAGCGACTCCCAGGCCGCGGCGTCGATCCCGGACGACACTCCCCGGCGGAACAGGGCCTCGCCGATCTGGATCGTCTCGAGCTCGAGCGCCGCCCCTGCGGCCTCGAGGACCCGCAGCGTGGCACCCATGATCTCCGGGCCGATCCCGTCGCCGTAGGAGACCGTGACCGGGACCGGGCGGTGCCCGTCCCCAGGTCCTCCGGCGCCGACCTGGTCCAGTGCTGCGCCGCTCGTGTCCATCCTCAACGCTCCTAGTAGTTCCCGGCTCGATGCTACCCGGGAGCCTCCTGGAGCGACCCGTGCCGGTGCCCGGCCGCAGCCGGGCTCAGGAGCCCAGGCGGGTCGGCGCTGCCCGGCGCCGCAGGGAGATCCGGTACAGGGTGCAGACCCGCCGGTCGAACAGCCCTCGCGACACCCGCAGGTAGCGCACGTAGCGGCGGTACACGTCCCGTCCGACCAGTCGGATCGCCGGTCCCTCCGCGGCCTGGAGGCGCCGCTGCCACAGCTCCAAGGTGTGCTCGTAGTGGGCGGCGTCGCTGCGCAGCACCTCGATCCCGAACCAGGGGTCGGAGGCGGCGACGATGTCGGTGAGCACCGGCAGCGACGACTCGGGGAAGATCTCCTCGGTGAAGAACCGCGACTCGGTCCCGCTGCCGGTATCGAAGTCCTCGTAGGCGATGGTCTGCAACGACAACCGCCCACCGGCCCGGAGCCAACCGGAGCAGGCGGCGAAGAACGCCGAGTACACCGAGCGCCGCCCGGCGGTGTCGAGGTCGTTGCGGGCGAAGTGCTCGAACGCCCCGATCGATATCACCGCGTCGTAGGGTTGCTCCGGGCGGTGCTCCCGCCAGTCCTCCAGGCGCACCTCCACCGAGGCCGAGGCCGAGGCCGACGCCGACGCCGACGCCGCGGCGGCGGCCTGGTCGGCGCTCAGGGTGAGCCCGGTGGCGTGGCCGACACCCCGGCTGCCGGTGAGGTAGCGCAGCATCGCCCCCCAGCCGCAGCCGACGTCGAGGACCCGCGCTGCGCCGTCGACTCGCGCCGAGTCGGCGTGCCACGCCAGCTTGGCGACCTGGGCGTCGTCGAGACCGTCGTCGAGGGGACCGTCCCACAGGGCACAGGAGTACACCATCTCCCGGTCGAGCCAGAGGCGGTAGAAGTCCGATCCGACGTCGTAGTGGTGCTCGATGGCCGACCGGGACGCCCCGGCGGGGGTCCCCGCTGTCCCTGCCCGGCTCTCGGCACCGCTCACCTCGCCAGGTTAGCTGCACCCGACGCCGCCGTCGCGGTGAGCCCCACCGGCACGGGCGCACGAGCCGGGCGGGTCCGGCCCGGGAAGGTCCTACAGGAGGCGCCCCCCGCCTGCCGATGAGCTTCCCATGGGCTCCTCGACGGTCGCGCTCGGCCCCGGCACCGCTGTCGCTGTCGGCCAGGCGCTCCTGGACAACCTCGGCCGGGTGGTCTGCGGCACCGACGGCGCCCTCACCGCGGCCGTCGTCGCCGCCCTCGCCGGCGGTCACCTGCTGATCGAGGACGTGCCCGGGGTGGGCAAGACGGTCCTCGCCCGGGCCCTCGCCCGTTCGCTCGGCGCCGGGCTCTCCCGCATCCAGGGTCACCCCGACCTGCTGCCCTCCGACGTGACCGGGGTTTCGGTCTACTCCCCTACCAGGGAGAGCTGGGAGCTGCGCCCGGGACCGGTCTTCGCCCACGTGGTGCTCGCCGACGAGCTCAACCGCACCCCGCCACGCACCCAGGCCGCCCTCCTCGAGTCGATGGAGGAGCACCAGGTGACCGTCGACGGCACCTCCTGGCCACTGCCGAGACCGCACATGGTGATCGCCACGCAGAACCCGCTGTCGCAGAGGGGGACCTTTCCCCTGGTCGAGAGCCAGCTCGACCGCTTCGCCATGGCGACCTCGCTCGGCTATCCCGACCGGGACACCGAGGTCCGTCTCGTCCGCCGCGAAGGGGGGCGGGCAGCCCTACCGGAGCTCCCGGCGGTGACCGACGTCGCCGGCTGGCGGGAGGCTCGGGCGGCGACCGCCACCGTGACCGTCGCCGCCCCGGTGGCCGCCTACGCGGTGGAGCTGTGCCGGGCCACCCGGGATGCACCGGGGGTGCGCCTAGGGGCGAGCCCCCGGGCGGCGATCTGGCTGGTCCGGGCCGCCCAGGCCCACGCCGTCGTGGCCGGTCGCGGCTTCGTCTCACCCGGCGACGTGCAGGCCGTGGCCGACGGCTGTCTAACCCACCGGTTGGTCTGCGAGGACGCCGACGGTTCGGAGGTGGCGGCGAGGGTCGTCGCCGAGCTCCTCGGGCGGGTGCCCGCTCCGCGTCCGTGAGCGCCCGGCTGCGCCCGGCGCGCCCGGTCGCGCCGATCGTCTCGGCCCCGGTGCTCGCCGTGCTCGGGTGGCTCGTGGTCCACGACAGCGGCGCCGGGTGGGTGCAGGTGCTCGGCGACCTGGTCGCCGCCACCGTACTGGTCGGTTTGCTCGGCCCGGCCGCGGTCCTCGCCCGGGCGCAGGTCGGCGTCGGGAGCTCACCGCTCGACGCCACCGCCGGCCAGCCGGTCGCTCTCGTGCTCCACGCCTCGAGGCGGGTGAGGGTCCGGCCGATCGACCCACCCGGGCCGGACTGTTTCGTCGGGCCCGGGTGGGACGCCGGGGGGCGCACCCCGCTGACCGTCGTCCCGCCCCGACGTGGGACGGTCACCCAGCTCGTGGCAGACGTGGCGACCGCCACCCCGTGGGGCCTGCAGTGGTGGACCCGCCGGGTCGTCCTCGACCTCCCCGCCACCCTGGTGGTGGCGCCCCGCCGGGGACGGGCGTCCCTGCCCGACGAGCGACCCGCCGGGGACGCTGCGGACCTCCCGCGCGTCCCGGTCGGGTCGGTGGTCCGGGCGGGCTCCGGGGAGCTGCGCGGGGTCCGCTCCTACCAACCCGGTGACCAGCGCTCCCGGGTGCACTGGGCGGCCACCGCCCACGCCGGGGAGCTGCTAGTGCGCGACGACGAGGCGCCACG
>JAKABK010000031.1 GCA_021796905.1 Actinomycetes bacterium | reverse complement strand
GGCGGCCCGGACATCCCGGGTGAGCAATGGCACGCCGTGGTCGAGGGCTGTGGCCGCGACCAGCGCGTCGTGGACCGCGCCGCCGCTGACACCGGAAGCGCCCAGCTGCTCGAGGAGGTGGGCAGCGCTCTCGGGGCGGAGGAAACGGGAGTGGGGGAAGGACCGCACGAGGATGTCGCGCACGATCGTCGGGCTCCGTCTGATCGGGGGAGGCAGGCGCGTCAGGACCGAGAAGGTCTCGAACGCGGCGTGGCCGCAGAGCCCGAGCCGGCGGCCGCGGAGCGCTTCGGCGGTCCGGGCGTGGTGCTCGTGGTCGACTACCACGAGCGGGACGGCGACGCTCGTGTCGCACAGAGCGTCGGGCCCCTCAGCGCCGGTCGGCATGCCGGAGTGCCTCGACGAGCCGGTCGCCGATCTCGACCCCGGAGGCGGGGATCACGAGCCGGCCGTCCTCCTCCTCGACCCGCTCGCCGCTCAGGGCTTCGAGGCGCAGCGCTGCGCCGATCGCGGTGATCTCGACCTCCCCGGCGGTGAGGCCGACCTGGTCACGAAGTGGTTTTGGTATGACCAGCCGGCCTGCCGCATCGATGGTAGCCCTCATGGCACGATGCTACCGGTCGAGGTGGCGGACGAACCGGCCGGGCACGGCAGGCAGGGAACCCACTGCAGGCAGGGAACCGGGGTCGGATCAGATCGGGTGGGTGGCGAGCAGCTGGGTGAGCGGACCGCCGGCGAGGACCGTGACCACCGAGCCGGCGGCGAGGAACACCCCGTAGGGCATCGGGGTGCTGCGGCTCATCCGACCCGACGCCATGAGGGCGCCGGCTACGACCACGCCGGCGAGGTTGGCCACCAGGAACCCGACGAGCGCGTAGTCGGTTCCGAGCCAGCCGAGGACCAGGCCGATCATTGCTGCCAGACGCACATCGCCGAACCCGAGCCATCGCGGGTTGGCCCGGTTCAGCGCCCAGAAGAGCCCGAAGGCCACCGCGGCGCATGCTGCCCCGACCTCCAGGTGCCCCCACGAGCCGGTCGCTGCGCTCGCCACTACCAGCAGTCCGCCGCTCAGTGCGCCGGTGGTGTACACGATCCGCCGGGGGAGCAGGTACCGCTCCAGGTCGACGCACGCCAGGGCGAGCAGCCCGGCCAGGAACGTGTCGACCGCCGGGGTCGTCCAGGACCACCCGTAGCGCAACCCGACCCCGACGAACAGCGCAGCGGTGCCCGCCTCCACCAGCGGGTAGCGGACCGAGATCGCCTGGCGGCAGTGCCGGCAGCGACCGCGGAGCAACAGCCACGAGACGAGGGGGATGTTGTCGTAGGCGGCGATCGGCTCCGAGCAACCCGGGCACGCCGATCGGGGGCGCGAGAGCGACTGGCCGGCCGGCACCCGGTGGACGACGACGTTGAGGAACGACCCGATCATCAGGCCGAACACAGCCGAGGTCACGGCCAGCGCAGCGGTCGAGGGCACCACGTCCTCCTCGGTTCCCGCTCGGAGGCTACCGCTCGCCGGCCGGGAGCGACGGGGCGGGGTCGCCGGCCGGGACCGACGGCGCGGGGTCGGTGCCGAAGACCGGGTCGAGCAGGTCGCCGAGTGGACGGTCGAAGCACCACTCGCCGTCACGCCACCCACCGAGGGGGACGAGCACGTCGACGAGCGGCGACACCCCGCTTACCGGCAGGGTCGTCCTCGGGCCCGCCGGTTCGGCTCCGGTCGCGACATCCCCCGCTGCGGGTCCGGGGCCGGCGAGGGGCTGTGGCGGGTTCGCCGGGCCGGCGAGGGGGGCGGGGGGTCCCCCGGCGCCAGCGGGATGGGCTGCGGGCGCCTGGGGGAAGGCGCCCGCCGGGTCGCCGGGATCGTCGGCGAGACCGGCCAGCCAGTCGAGATCGGACGCTTCGGCCAGGGAGTCACGGGCGAGCACCCCGTCGAGGGCGCCGCCGTCGGGGCCGAGCCGGCGCAGCGGCCAGGACAGCCGGGACGCCGAATGGCGCAGAGCCGCGGCCATTCCCCTGGGTGCCGGGTCACCTGCGAGCGTCACCGACGGCGCACCGCTCGCACCTCCGCTGCCGGGGGGACCGGAGGGTGGCGCTTCGGCGGGAAGGACAGTGAGGGGCGGTCGGCGTCGGGTGGTGACCATCACCCCAGCTCCGAGCAGTAGCGCCGCGGCAGCTACCTCGAGCTCGAGGTCGGCGTTGACCCCGGTGTAGGGCAGCGAGGTGGCAGAGCCCGAGCCGCTCGAGGACCCTGCGCTGGAGGACCCTGCGCTCGACGAGCCCGTGGTCGACGAGCCCGTGGTCGACGAGCCCGTGCTCGTCACCCCGAACGGGGTGGTCGTACCCGGGCCCGTGCTGCCAGCCGCGGTGGTGGTGGTGGTCGTCGTGGTGCCCGAGCCGCTCGAGCCGAAGGGGTCGGGGACCGTGGTGGTAGAGGTGGAGGCGGAGGCGGACGTAGCGCCGGCGATGCGGGGGCGCTCGGCCAGAGGGCGGGTCCAGTCGACGAGGTGCTCGACGGTCAGGACCGCAGGCTGGCGGGTGGCGTCGGCGGTGGTCGAGGCGGTGGCGGTCACCAGCCAGCTCGCCTTGGAGCCGGTGGCATCGGTGACCTGCACCGTGTAGCGCTCCGTGACCTTCCCGCCCGCCCTGACGGTGCCGAGATGCCAGGTGAGCACGGTGAAGCGCTCTTCGTGGCCAGGGTGCGCGACGGCGGTTGTCGTCGCGGTGGTCGTCGTGGTCGTGGTCGACGGCTCCGACCCGGCCGAGACTGGATCTGAACCTCCAGTCGAGGTATAGGCAAGGGTCGCGCTATTGGAGGTGGAGGATGAGGCTGGAGCCGCAGTGGAGGTCGAGGTGGACGACGAGGCTGGAGCCGCAGTGGAGGTCGAGGAGGTGCTCCCGGCTCCCAGGGTTCCGGAGCTACCCACGGGAACGGTCGCGCCGACGGTTCCGGTCGAGCTCTGGGACGTGACGCCGGCCGGGGCGGAGGTGGCGGTCGAGCTCGGGGCGGAGGTGGCGGTCGAGGTCGGCGCGGAGGTGGGCTGAGGGGTGCTGGTGGCTCCGGCCGCCTCGGGGTTCGGCGAGCCGGCCCGGCTCGGGGCGTGCAAGTCGGGCAGGTGAGCCCGCCCCGGCAGCGTCGGCAGCTCGGATGTGGTGACAGTCGGGGCAGCACAGTGCTGGTGCGCCGAGCAGCGGGCGAGCGTTACGCCTGCCGGCAGGTAAGCGCGTACGACCACGTCGTGGGTGGCGCCCGCGCGGGTGCCTGAGACCACAACCTCCTGGACACCGCGGCTCTCCGAGGCGGCCACCGCCAACGGCTCGACGTGGGCGGTCGCGGCAGCGTCGGCGACCGCACCGTCGATGGCGCGGGCCTCGGCGGTCGAGGTCGCCGGCCCGCCGAGGCCGGGGGACAGCGGGTCGGAGTGGACCGAGGCCGAGATCGACCACGAGCTCCCGGCCCAGCGGCGGGCACTGTGGGCGCCGGGACGAACCTCGAAGTCGAGGGTGAGGGTGCCGTGCCCCGGAGCCGGCAGGTTTCCCCAGTACAGATCCGTGCCCCCGGACGGCACCGCGACGGCGCGGGGAGCGCTGATCGAGAAGTCGGCGCCTCCCACCTCGACGTCGACCGAACGGGGTACGTAGGCAACCCCCCCGGGGAGGTGGGCGCTCACGAGCAGCCGCCCGAGGGGCGCGCCGGCGGGGTCGGCGACCCGCAGCTCGACCGTCGTCGGTCTGCCGACCACCGACGGGCCGAGCGCGAGGTCCGCGCTGAGCGGAGCGCGGGGTGCCGGGCTGGCCTGGGCGACGCCGGCGAGAGCGGCCCCGGTCAGGACACAGGCACTGCAGAATCGGGTCAGGTGACTGCGGTTGACGTTCATGGCACCTCCAGAGCGATGCATCGGCAACGCTCCCCCCGACCTGAAGCGCGAGATCCGGTACGCTCGGGCCGCCGTGAAGCCGGTCCCGTGAGGCCGGCACGGGCAGGAGGAGACATGGCCGAACGCGACGGGCCCCCGGAGGCGGCTGGAGGGCAACGCTTCGTTCCCCGTACGCGGGTCATGGAGCCCGACGACCTGCGCCGGGCGACGTGGCGGATGGCACACGAGATCCTCGAGCGCAATCGCGGCGCGCAAGGACTGGTCCTGGTCGGCCTGCAAAAAGGTGGGGTCTGGGTGGCGGAACAGCTGGTCGGGGTGGTGCGGGAGGTGTCGGGCGCGGACGTGCCGTGCGGGACCCTCGACGTCGCCTTCTACCGCGACGACATCGGGTTGAGGCCGGTGCTCACCGAGGAGGCGACCGACATCCCAGTCGACCTGACCGGCCGGACCGTGGTGCTCGTCGACGACGTGCTCTACACCGGCAGGACGGTCCGGGCTGCCCTCAACGCCCTCGCCGACCACGGCCGGGCCCGGGCGGTGCAGCTGGCGGTGGTCGTCGACAGGGGCCACCGGGAGCTACCGATCCGGCCCGACTTCGTGGGCAAGAACCTCCCGACCCGCAGCGACGAGCTGGTCGAGGTCAGCCCGACCGGGGTGGTCATCGGCGACCTGGCGGAGCCCGGGTGACCGGTACCAACCTCCTGTCGGTCGCCGACCTCGGTCCGGATGGCATCGCCGAGGTGCTCCGTCTCGCCGACCGCTTCGTCGAGGTCAGCTCCCGGCCGATCCCCAAGGTCCCCGCTCTGCGCGGGAAGACCGTCGCGTCGGTGTTCTTCGAGGACTCGACCCGAACCCGGCTGAGCTTCGAGACCGCCGCCCGCCGGCTGTCGGCCGATGTGCTCACCTTCTCCGCCGGCAGCTCGTCGCTCAACAAGGGCGAGTCGCTGCGCGACACCGTCGGGACCCTGGAGGCGATGGGGGTCGACGCTCTCGTCGTCCGGCACCGCAGCTCCGGGGTCCCCTGGCAGGTCGCCCGTTGGGCTCGCCGGGCGGCGGTGGTCAACGGCGGGGACGGTTGGCACGAGCACCCGACCCAGGCCCTGCTCGACTGCTACACCGTCGGGGTCGAGCGCCGGGCCCGGGGTCTCCGGCCCGGGCTCAGCGGGTTGCGGGTCGGGATAGTCGGTGACGTCCGGCACAGTCGGGTGGCCCGCTCCGACGTCCTGGCCTTCGGGGCCCTCGGGGCGGAGGTGACCCTGGTCGCTCCCCCCACCCTCCTGCCGCCATCGCTCGACGGGTGGGGGGTCGCCGTCAGCCACGACCTCGACTCCCTGCTCGGCGAGCTCGACGTCGTCTACCTCCTCCGGCTCCAGCGCGAACGGATGACCGAGGCGCTGCTCCCGTCGCTGAGGGAGTACACCGCCGAATACGGGCTGACCCGCCGGCGCGCGGCCAGGCTCGCTCCCGACACCCTGGTGATGCACCCCGGTCCGGTCAACCGGGGGGTGGAGGTCGACTCCGACGTCGTCGACGCCTCGGTGATCACCCACCAGGTCGCCAACGGTGTCGCGGTGCGCATGGCCGTCCTGTTCTGGTTGCTCGGGGCCGGGTCCGCCGCGGGGGCGCCTCCCGGCCCGCACGAGGCGGCGGACCCGGCCGCCGTCGCCCTACCGGGAGGAGGATCCGACGATGCCCGAGCGCTCGCCTGAGCCCCTGGTGGTCCGGGGAGGCACGGTCCTCGACGCCGGCGGCTCCCGTCGAGCCGACGTGGTCGTCGCAGGCGGGGTCGTCGTCGCGGTCGGATCGCGGGTCGACCCTCCACCAGGGGCGATCGAGCTCGACGCCACCGGTTGCGTGGTCGCCCCGGGCCTGGTCGACCTCCACACCCACCTGCGCGAACCGGGAAGGGAGGAGGCCGAGACCGTAGAGACCGGTGCCCGGGCCGCAGCCCTCGGCGGTTACACCGCGGTGGTGGCCATGCCCAACACCGATCCGGCGATCGACTCCGCCGCGCTCGTCGCAGCCGTCCGGGAGCTCGGACGGCGGGCACCGGTCGAGGTGGCGGTCGCCGGGGCGATCACGGTCGGTCGTGAAGGCACCCGGCTGGCGCCGATGGCCGAGATGGCGCGGCTCGGGGTGCGGCTGTTCACCGACGACGGGCGCGGGGTCCAGGACGCCCGCTTGATGCGCCGGGCGCTCGAGTACGCCTCGGGGCTCGGGGTCACCCTCGCCGAGCACTGCGAGGACGAGGCGCTCGCCGCCGGCGGGCAGATGCACGAAGGACCCTGGTCGAGCCGGCTCGGGATCGCCGGCCAACCGGCGGAAGCCGAGGAGCTGATGGTCATGCGCGACATCGCCCTGTGCCGCCTGACCGGAGCCCGCTTGCACCTGCTGCACCTGTCGACCTCCGGGTCGCTCGCCCTGCTGCGGGCAGCGAAGGCAGGGGGTCTCCCGATCACCGCCGAAGCCGCCCCGCACCATTTCACGCTCACCGACGAGGCGGTGGCGAGCTTCGACCCGGTGTTCAAGGTCAACCCGCCGTTGCGGGGCGCCGCCGACGTCGACGCGCTGAAGTTCGCGCTGGCCGACGGAACCCTCGACGCGATCGCCACCGACCACGCCCCCCACCCAGCCGAGGCCAAGGAGCTGCCCTTCGACGAGGCGCCGCCGGGCATGCTCGGCCTGGAGACCGCCCTGGCGTTGGCGCTGAGCGAGCTGGACTGTCCCATCGAGACGGTGCTCTCCCTCCTCTCCTGGCAGCCGGCCCGCATCGCCGGGCTCACCGCGACCCAGGGCGGACCGGTAGAGCCGGGCCGGTCGGCCAACCTCTGCGTGATCGACCCGGCGGCACGCTGGACCGTCGACCCCGACCGTTCGGCGAGCCGGAGCCGCAACACCCCCTACGCGGGCCGGGAGCTCACCGGGCGGGTACGCCACACCGTCGCCGCCGGCGAGGCGGTCGTCGTCGACGGCGAGGCGCTGCGATGAGGCCGCCGGCGCTGCTGGTGCTGGCCGACGGCGCCGAGCTCGAGGGCGAGGCGGTCGGCTGGTGGGACGGGGAGCCGGCGACCGGTGAGATCGTGTTCAACACCGCCCTCACCGGCTACCAGGAGATCCTCACCGACCCGTCCTACGCCGGTCAGGTGGTGTGCTTCACCTACCCCCACATCGGCAACTACGGGGTCAGCGACGACGACCTGGAGAGCCGGCGGCCGGCGGCGGACGGGGTGATCGTCCGGGAACTGACCGAGCGTCCGAGCAACTGGCGCGCCGGCGGGTCCCTGCCCGGGTTCCTCACCGAGCGGCGCATCCCGGGGATCTCCGGGGTCGACACCCGCCGCCTCACCAGGCACCTGCGGGAGCGGGGTGCCCTCCCCGGTGCGTTCGGTCCGCTCGAGCTCGGAGCCGACGTGATCCGGGCCGCTGCGTCGCGCGCGGAGCGCACCGACGGCCGGGACCTGGTGGGGGTGGTCAGCACCCCCGAGCGCTACCGGGTCGGCGACGGCCCGCTGCGCATCGTGGCCTACGACTTCGGGATCAAGCAGACGATGCTGCGCCATCTCGCCCGCTTCGCCACCGTCGAGGTGGTGCCGGCTGTCACACCGGCAGCCGAGGTGCTCGCCGCCAGGCCCGACGGGGTGCTGCTCTCCAACGGCCCGGGTGACCCGGCGGCGCTCGGCTGGGCGGTCGAGACGGTCCGGGCGCTGCTCGGCGAGGTCCCGATCTTCGGGATCTGCCTCGGCCACCAGCTGCTCGGCTCCGCGCTCGGGGGTGAGACCTTCAAGCTCCGCTTCGGTCACCACGGCGGCAACCACCCGGTGAGGCAGCTGGCCACCGGGAGGGTCGAGATCACCAGCCAGAACCACAACTACGCGGTCGTCGACGTCCCGGGCGCGGTGGTGACCCACGTCAACTTGAACGACGGGGTCGTGGAGGGGATCGCCTGTCCCGACCTGCGAGCCTTCGGGGTCCAGTACCACCCCGAGGCCGGGCCCGGTCCCCACGACTCCGGCTACCTATTCGACCAGCTCCGTCGCCTCGTGGAAGGTAGGGCCTGATGCCGAGACGCGACGACCTGTCGAGCATCCTCGTGATCGGCTCGGGACCGATCGTCATCGGGCAGGCCTGCGAGTTCGACTACTCCGGCACCCAGGCCTGCCGGGTGCTTCGCTCCGAGGGGTACCGGGTGGTTCTCGCCAACTCGAACCCGGCGACGATCATGACCGACCCGGACCTGGCCGACCGCACCTACATCGAGCCGCTGACCCCCGAGGTGCTCGAGGCGATCATCGCCCGGGAGCGCCCCGACGCCCTGCTCCCCACCCTCGGTGGTCAGACAGCGCTCAACCTGGCGATCGGCCTGCACGAGGCGGGGGTCCTGGCGCGCTACGGGGTGGAGATGATCGGCGCCGACGCCGAGGCGATCGCGACCGCAGAGAACCGGGACCGGTTCAAAGCGGCGATGGTCGAGATCGGCCTGTCGGTGCCCGAATCTGGGTTCGCGTACAGCGTGGCGGAGGCGGTGGCGATCGGCGAGGGGATCGGCTACCCGATCATCGTGCGGCCCTCCTACATCCTCGGCGGGGCCGGCACCGGGGTGGCTTCGGGTCCCGATGACCTCCGGGCGATCGCCGAGATCGGCATCGACGCCAGTCCGGTCGGCGAGATCCTGGTGGAGCGCTCGATCGCCGGATGGAAGGAGTACGAGCTCGAGGTGATGCGGGACCGGGACGACAACTGTGTGGTCGTCTGCTCGATCGAGAACCTCGACCCCATGGGTGTCCACACCGGCGACTCGGTCACCGTCGCCCCCGCCCAGACCCTCTCCGACGTCGAGTACCAGGCGATGCGCGACGCGGCGTTCGCCTGCATCCGCCGGATCGGGGTCGAGACCGGCGGCTCCAACATCCAGTTCGCGATCGACCCCACGGACGGGACGATGGTCGTGATCGAGATGAACCCCCGGGTGAGCCGATCGAGCGCGCTCGCGTCGAAAGCGACCGGTTTCCCGATCGCCAAGATCGCCGCGCGCCTCGCGGTCGGCTACAGCTTGGACGAGATCCGCAACGACATCACCGGTGAGACCCCCGCCAGCTTCGAGCCGACCATCGACTACGTGGTCGTGAAAGCCCCGCGCTGGGCGTTCGAGAAGTTCCCCGGGGTCCCCGACACCCTGGGGACCCGGATGCAGTCGGTCGGGGAGGCCATGGCCATCGGCCGCACCTTCCCCGAGGCGCTGCAAAAAGCGATGCGCTCCCTCGAGCGCGGCCGTATGGGTCTCAACTGCGACCCCGGCGAGCTCCACACCGACGGGTGGGACGACGACGAGCTGGTACGACGCTCGGCGGTGCCGACCCCCGACCGCCTGTTCCACCTCGAAGCCGCCCTGCGCCGCGGGGTCGGGGTCGAACGGCTCCACTCCGCCACCGGCGTCGACCCGTGGTTCCTCGACCAGTTGCAGCTGATCGTCGACGAGCGGGCCGCGCTGGCTGCCCTCGCCGGACCCGAGGCGCTCGGGCGCTCCGACTGGCGCCGGGCGAAACGGCTCGGTTTCGCCGACTCCCAGCTCGCCTGGTTGTGGGGCGTCGACGAGGCGGAGGTACGCCGGGCCCGCCTGGCCGCGGGGGTGCGCGCGACGATGAAGACCGTCGACACCTGCGCAGCGGAGTTCGCTGCCTCCACCCCCTACCACTACTCGACCTACGAGGACACCGACGAGGTCATCGCCGGCGGCCGGGAGCGGGTCGTGATCCTCGGGTCGGGGCCCAACCGCATCGGCCAGGGCGTCGAGTTCGACTACTGCTGCGTGCAGGCGAGCTTCGCCCTCCACGACGCCGGCTTCGACACGGTGATGGTCAACTGCAACCCCGAGACCGTCTCCACCGACTACGACACCAGCGACCGGCTCTACTTCGAACCGGTCACCTTGGAGAACGTCCTCGACGTCCTCGACGCCGAGTCGGCTGCCGGTCCGCTCGCCGGTGTCGTCGTCGGCCTCGGCGGCCAGACCCCACTGAAGCTCGCCGGCACCCTCGACCCGGGCCTGGTCCTCGGGACCCCGCCCGATGCCATCGACCTCGCCGAGGACCGGGAGCGCTGGAGCGCCCTGTGCGCCGGTCTCGGGATCCCCCAACCGCCCGGGGGGACCGCGACCAGCGTCGAGGAGGCGATCGGGGTCGCTCACCGGGTCGGCTACCCGGCCCTCCTGCGACCGAGCTACGTGCTCGGCGGCCGGGCGATGGAGATCGTCTACGACGACGACGATCTGCGCAGGGCGATGGAAGAGCTCGCCGGGGCCGGCTCGCTCGGCCGGGAGGGGGGGCTCTCCGCCGAACGGCCGGTGCTCGTCGACCGCTTCCTCGAGGACGCGGTCGAAGTAGACGTCGACGCAGTGCGCGACGCCGCCGGAGAGGTGCTCGTCGGTGGGGTGATGGAGCACGTTGAGGAGGCAGGGGTCCATTCCGGCGACAGCGCCTGCGTGATCCCGCCACCCACCCTGGAGGCGGAGATCGTCGCCGAGATCGAGGCGCACACCCGGGCGATCGCCGATGCCCTCGGGGTGGTCGGC
>JAKABK010000030.1 GCA_021796905.1 Actinomycetes bacterium | reverse complement strand
CTCGCAACCGACACCGACGGGGCCCTCATCGAGGGATCGAGCAAAGGAGCGTGAGGCGATGCGCTGTGTGATCTACCTGCGGGTCTCGACCCGCGGACAGGCCGAGAAGGGCGAAGGCGGGGAGGGCTTCTCGATCCCCGTCCGACGAGAGGTCTGTGATCGCCGCATCCGAGACCCCGGCTGGGACCTCGTCGACGAGCTCGCCGATCGGGGCGAGTCGGCCAGAAGCGCCGAGCGACCCCAGCTCCAGGCGATGCTCGCCCGCATCGCCACCGAGCGCGACGTCGACGCGGTCGTCGTCCACGAGTACGACCGCCGGGCGCGCAACATGGAGGACCACGTAGCCGTCCGGGCCCTCTTGCGGCGAGAGGGAGTGGCCCTGGTCTCGGTCACCGAGAACGTCGAGGAGACCGCCTCGGGCCGCCTCGTCGAAGGCATCCACTCCCTCATGGCCGAGCTCTACTCGGCCGACCTGGCCGCGGAGATCGAGAAGGGCATGGTGCAAGAGGCCAAGCTCGGCGGCTTCCCCCGCGGCGCCCCATCGGGTATGTGAACGTGAAGGACCTCGTCGCCGGGCGACAGGTCGCCCGCATCGTCCCTGACCCCGATCGCGCCCCGCTCGTCACCGTGGCCTTCGAGCACTACGCCACCGGCGAATGGACCCTCCGGCGCTTGGCGGGCGAACTGGGACACAGCTGCTCGCCGCCCGCTCGGTGCGCGGGACGCGCGGGCGCAAGCGCCCCCACTACTCGGAAGGCGTCCTGCACTGCGGGGTTTGCGGGCGGCGCCTGTCGATCCAGCACTCCAAGGGCCGCCTACTACAGCGGTGCGATCGACGTCCCCACCTCTACGAGCCGAGCAGGCCCGCATCGGCACCGACCTCACTACCGCCAAGGAGCGCCTCTCCGACCTCGACGCCAACTAATAGAGCGGGTGGCAGGACATCTTGGAGCTGGCCGCCACCTTCGCCACCGGCTGCGGTGACGCCTACCGCAAGGCCACCGACCGTACCCGCAAGGTGTTCAACGCAGCGGTGTTCGAACGACTCGAAGTGAAGGACGGGCGGCTCTGCCATGAGGCGTACCGTCCGCCCTTCGACGAGCCCGAGCCCGAGTACGGAACACGAGAGCGGACGACGGGATTCGAACCCGCGACCCCAACCTTGGCAAGGTTGTGCTCTACCAGCTGAGCCACGTCCGCGTGCGCCTAGAGGTTACCAGAGACGCCGGCAGGCTGTCAGTCGGTAGGCTGCCGCAACTCGAGGGAGGTGGACGCTTGTCCGTTCGTGCTCTGATCTCCGACGGCAAGGGCCCGGCCCGCCTGGGACAGCTGGAGGAGAGCGACCTACCGGAGGGGGACGTCACCGTCGAGGTGGCCTACTCCTCGCTCAACTACAAGGACGGCATGGCGGTGACCGGGCGCGGCCGGATCGTCAGGCGCCCCCCGCTCGTTTGTGGGATCGACCTCGCAGGCACCGTCGTGGAGAGCGCCTCGGAGCGCTGGGCGCCCGGCGACGAAGTGGTGCTGACCGGTTGGGGGCTCTCGGAGATCCACCCGGGCGGTTACACCACCCTCCAGCGGGTCCGCAGCGATTGGCTGGTGGCCCGCCCGTCGGGGCTCACCCTCTCCCAGACCATGGCGGTCGGTACCGCCGGGCTGACCTCGATGCTCTGCGTGCTCGCCCTCGAGGATGCCGGGGTCGAGCCGGGAGGGGAGGTGGTCGTGACCGGAGCGGCCGGAGGGGTCGGCAGCCTGGCGGTCGCCCTGCTCGCCCGTCGGGGTCACCGGGTGGCGGCCTCCACGGGGCGCCCAGAGCAGCACGAGTACCTGGCGGAGCTCGGTGCCGCCTCGATCGTCGCCCGTGAGGAGCTCGCCCGACCCGGTGAGCGGCCGTTGGAGGCGTCCCGCTGGGCCGGCGGGGTGGACACGGTGGGCAGCAGCACTCTCGCCAGCGTGATCCGCCAGGCGGCCTACGGGGCCGCGATCGCTGCGTGCGGACTCGCCGGCGGCGACGACCTGCCGGTCACGGTGCTGCCGTTCATCCTGCGCGGGGTCCGGCTGCTCGGGGTGGACTCGGTGAGCTGCCCGACGGCCCGCCGGGAGCAGGCATGGTCCCGTCTGGCCGCGGACCTCGACCCCGAGCTGCTCGACCGGGTCACGACCGTCGAGCCGCTGGACGCCGTCCCCCGCCTTGCCGAGGAGATCCTCGCCGGGAAGGTGAGGGGACGGGTCGTCGTCGACGTCCGGGCCTGAACCGGTCCCGGTGGGCCGCCCGGAGCCTGGTGGCTCCACCCTCCCGGCCCCGGCGGCGATGCGCCAGGTCCTCGGCCGCTTCGCGAGCGGGGTCGCGGTGGTCACCGGCGCAGGCCCCGAAGGCCCGGTCGGTTTCACCTGCCAGTCGCTGTTCTCCCTGTCCCTCGAGCCTCCCCTGGTCGCCCTCGCGCCGAGCCGGGAGTCGGCCACCTGGCCGCACCTGCGCCGCAGCGAGGTCTTCTGCGTCAACGTCCTCGGCGGCGACCAGGAGGCCCTCGCACGCGGGTTCTCCCGTCGGGGCGTGGACAAGTTCGCCGGGGTCGCCTGGCAAGAAGGGCCGCTCGGTGCCCCACATCTCGAGGGGGTGCTCGCCTGGATCGACTGTCGGGTCGAGGACGTCCACCCCGGTGGCGACCACCACCTCGTGGTCGCCCGGGTCCTGCGCCTGGCTGCCGGCGACGGTTCGCCGTTGTTGTTCTACCGGGGGGGGTTCACCACCCTGGGTGCCTGAGCCGGGGTTCCCGGTCGCGTCGTTCCCGGGGTCCGCCGCCAAGCTCGTAGGGCGCGATAGACTCGACTGGACGTCGGGAGTCGCCGGCCGGGTTCGGTCGGGTCGATGATCATCCCAGATGCCGGCGGGCGCCGGCACTGCGGTGTTCCCGGGGTCCGTGAAGGAGGATGTACCCACCTCCGAAGGCGAGGACCGACCTCGAAGGGACGGTCGTGCGGCGGCCGGAGCCCGCCGGGGGTTCTACCGGGCGGTAACGCAGGAACTGGAGAGACAACTGGACCCGATCATGTTCGAGGCCGCCGTTGCCGCCCACGCCATCGGCGTGGCGACGGCGGAGGAGCAGGAGCTGCTGCGCGCCCATCCCGACGAGTGGACCCGGGTGCTGAGGCGCTTCGTCTTCGAGACCGACGATGCGTTGGCATCTGCGTTGCGCTCGTCCGGCGAGGAGCGCGAACAGGTGGTCACCGACCTGCTGGCCGAGCGCGAACGGCTCTCCCGGGTCCTCGCCGAGCGCACCGGAGACGTGATCGCCGGGGTGGGCGCACCCGAGACCAGGTCGCCGACGGCTCCGCCCCCGAGCCTGCCGGGCCCGGCGCCGGAGCGCTCGGCGCCGGAGCTGCAGGCGTCCTGGTCCGACGGCCGGGTGGTGGTGTGGGCGGGGGGGCCGGGGGCGCCGGCGGGCAGCGTAGAGGACCTCGACCGGCTCCTGTCCCGAGCCGAGGCGACGGCGATCCCCTGGGAGCGTCACTCCCCGGTGCCGCTGCCGGGTGGCTCGAACGCCGAGGCGCGCTCCGCGCCGCTCTCCCAGACCCTCGGGTGGTTGGTCGGTCTCGGCGCCGCCCAGGTCCCGGTCGCCTCCGCGGGCCCGAGCGTCCGTTGGCTCGCGCAGGTCGCGGTGTGGGCGACCCGGCTCGTCGCGGAGGGTCGGATGGTGCCGGTCGTCCGGGGCTCCGCCACCTCCTCGGGTGGTGGGCGCAACGCGACCAGCCGCCACCGGGTGCGTTGGGTGCCGGCCCTGGTCGAGCGCGAGCAGCTCGCGAACCTGGCGGCGGTGATGCCGGGCAGCGTCGGGACGCTCCAGCCCACGCCGCAACCCGACGCCCTCCTGCGGGCGGTGATGGCCGCCACCGTCGACGCCATCTCGCGTGCCGGCGCTTCCCGGCTGGTGGCTCCCGCGGCGGTACCGGAGGCGACCACCCGGGTGGAGGTCTCCGAGGCGATCCTCGCCGGTCTCGACGGCCGGGCGTTCACCGCCTCGAGCGAGGTGGCCGGGCGGATCGCCGAGGACCTCAAACGTTGGGCGGCACCGGTGACCGCCAGCTCCCGGGTCGGGATCGTCGTCGCCCTCGACCCGCCCGCCGACGACGGCGGATGGATGCTCAGCGTGCGGGTGAGCGGGGTCGACCGCCATCCTCTCCCCGTCGAGCACGCCCTCGTCGTCGCCTCGGGGGCCAAGGCCCAGCAGGTGGAGGCCCAGATGCGCCGGGTGGAGCGGCTCCTGCCGGCGCTGCGCCGGCCGTCGACCCGCCGGGGTCAGGTCGTGCTCGACGTCGACGAGGCGACCGAGCTGATGTTCCACACCGGGGCTCTGCTCGCGGCCGCCGGGTTCGAGGTGTACCTGCCCAAGGTCTCCCGCCGTCGGCCCCGGCCACAGCTGCGTCTGCACGCCGAGACGGCCGGGTCCGCCCCACAGGTCGGGATCAACCAGCTGGCGGACGTCCGGTGGTCGGTGCTCTTCGACGACCTCGAGCTGGACGCCGCCGGGATCGCCGCGCTCGCCGCCGAGGCCGAGCCGCTCGTGCAGGTGCGGGGGCGATGGGTCCACATCGAGCGCGCCGACCTCGTTGCCGCTGCGGAAGCACTGGCCGAGCGTGCGGCGATCACCCAGCTGTCGGGCGCGGCGCTGCTGCGCCACGCCGTCGGACTGGAAGGCTCCGTTCTCGGCGGCCCACCCCGGCTGGACGGCACCGGCTGGGCGGTCGACCTCCTCCGCGGAGCCCGCAGTTCGCCCCCGGCCCCGATCGCGCAGCCCGAGGGTTTCGTCGGGGAGCTACGCCACTACCAGGCCGACGCCCTCGGTTGGCTGGCGTTCCTCGACCGGGCGGGTCTCGGCGGTTGCCTCGCGATGGACATGGGGCTCGGCAAGACCCCCACCGTTCTCGCCCACCTACGTCTCGACCAGGGTCACGGACCGGTACTGGTCGTCTGCCCGCCGGCGGTGCTCGGGAACTGGGCGGTGGAGGCTCGCCGCTTCACCCCGTCGCTCAAGGTCGCCACCCACCACGGACCGCGCCGGCTCTCGGGCGACGACATCGTCGCTCTGGCAGGGGTCAGCGACGTGGTCCTCACCACCTACGCCACCGCCGTCAGGGACGTCGACGTCCTGGAGGGGATCGAGTGGCGCCGGGTGGTCGTCGACGAGGCGCAGGCGATCAAGAACCCGGCCAACGAGACCGCCCAGGGGCTGCGGCGGCTCCGGAGCTGGTCGCGTCTCGCGCTGACCGGGACCCCGATAGAGAACGGGCTCGGGGACCTGTGGGCGATCCTCGACTTCGTCAACCCGGGACTGGTCGGGGGTCGCAGCTCCTTCGTCGAGCACCTCGGTCGGGTCGCCTCCGCCGACCAGACCCGATCCTCGGGGCCCGAGGAGGGTGCCCTCCAGGCGCTCAACGGCCTGCTCGTGTTCCGCCGGACCAAGGCCGAGCCCGAGATCGCCGCCGAGCTGCCCGACAAGGTCGACAAGCTCGACCACTGCGGGATGACCGCCGAGCAGGTCGGCTTGTACCAGGCGGTCGTCGACCGACTGCTCGCTCAGGGCCTGGAAGAAGACGCCAACCAGCGCAAGGGCCAGGTCCTGGCGGCGATCACCGCGTTGAAGCAGATCTGCGACCATCCGGCCGCCTACCTCGCCGACGACGACCAGCCGCTAACCGGTCGCTCCGGGAAGCTGTCACGTCTGGAGGAGATCCTCGCCGACGTGTTCGCCGCCGGCGAGCGGGCACTGGTCTTCACCCACTTCGCCAGCTGGGGGGAGAAGCTCGCCCGCTACCTGTCCGGCCGGACCGGGCGCCCGATCCACTGCTACCACGGTGGTCTCGCCCGCGGCGCCCGGGACCAGATGATCGAGGAGTTCCAGAAGGGCAGGGGGCCCGGTGCCCTGGTGCTGTCCATCAAGGCGGGAGGATCCGGGCTCAACCTGACCGCAGCCAACCACGTCGTGCTCTACGACCGGTGGTGGAACCCGGCGGTCGAGGACCAGGCCCGGGACCGGGCGTGGCGGATCGGGCAACGCTCGACGGTCGTCGCGCACCGCCTCGTCTGCCCGGGGACCGTCGACGAGCGGGTCGAGGAGATCGTCGCCGGCAAGCGCCGGATCGCCGGGTTGGTGCTGCCGGCTCGGAGCAGCCTCGGGGACCTCGACGTCGACCAACTGCGCGTCGCCCTCGGGATCAACACCGACGAGGTCATCGAGGAGGAGCCGGGCGGGGGCGCCGGCGAGGACACGGAGGAGGCTGCGTGAGCAAGCGCCGCCGGTCCTCCGGGGGACGCCGGGCCGCGGAGGCGAAGTTCTGGGGGCGCAGCGATCCCGAGGTGCCGTCGGGGACAGAAGGCGGCGGTCCCGGGCCGGCGCAGCCCGCCCCGACGCCGATCCGGCCGAGCCCGGAGCCGAGCGCCCTGGTCCGCTCGCTGGGTCCTCCCCCCTTGGCGGTCGACCCGGCCGTGGCCGAGAGGCACCTGGCCGCAGTCTACGAGGAGGCGGTCCGGGCGGCGACCGCTCTGGCCGCCGCCAACGGCCTGCTCGACACCACCGCCGCCGACGACGACCCCTGAGGCGTGCCTGCGTCGCCAGGGCGGGTCCCGGTGGGGACCGGGGCGGTCCCGGCGTGGCTCAGGGGGCGCTCACTTGTAGCGGTAGGTGATGCGGCCCCGGGTGAGGTCGTAGGGGCTGATCTCGACCTGGACCTTGTCGCCGGGCAGCACCCGGATGCGGTTCATCCGCATCTTGCCCGAGTTGTGGGCGAGCACCTCGTGACCGTTGGCGAGCGCCACCTTGAACGTGGCGTTCTTCAGCGCCTCGCTCACCGTGCCCTCGAGCACTATCGCGTCTTCCTTCTTGTTCGGCAGGACCGTTCCTCTCTCCACTGGCGGCTCCCCGGGAGCGCCCGGGACGGCACAAAGCTACCGGTCGCGACCGATGTGCCGGTATCGTTAGTCCGACGAAGTAATTCGAGGCAGCGCAAGGGAGGCCAGTGGCGAGCGAGGCGACGACCGGCGACCCCCGCGGGGACGGCTACAAGTGGGTCGCGCTGACCAACACCACGCTCGGGGTGCTGTTGGCGACGATCGACTCGTCGATCATGCTCATAGCCATGCCCGACATCTTCCGGGGGGTCGGGCTCGACCCGCTCGCCCCGGGGAACAGCTTCTACCTGCTGTGGATGATCCTCGGCTTCCTGATCGTCTCGAGCGTGCTCGTGGTGAGCCTCGGCCGCCTCGGGGACATGCACGGCCGGGTGAAGATGTACAACCTCGGCTTCGTGATCTACACCGCCGCCTCGCTGGTGCTGACCGTCGACCCCCTCACCAGCCGGGCCGGGGCGACCTGGCTGATCGTCGGGCGGATCGTCCAAGGTGTCGGGGCGGCGTTCATCATCGCCAACTCCGCGGCGATCCTCACCGACGCCTTTCCCACCAACCAGCGGGGTCTGGCTCTCGGGATCAACAACATCGCCGGGATCAGCGGGACCTTCATCGGCCTGGTCCTCGGCGGGGTGCTGGCACCGATCGACTGGCGCCTGGTGTTCCTCGTGTCGGTGCCCTTCGGCCTGGCCGGCACGGTCTGGGCCTACACCAAGCTCGAGGACCGGGGGGTCCGCAACCGGGCGCCGATCGACTGGATCGGCAACGTGACCTTCGCGGTCGGCCTGATCCTCGTGATGATCGGGATCACCTACGGGATCGAGCCGGCCGGCGGCCACGACATGGGCTGGGGCAGCCCGAAGGTGCTCGGTGAGCTGATCGGCGGGGCGGTACTGCTCGCCGCTTTCCTGGTCATCGAGACCCGGGTGCGAAACCCGATGTTCCGCCTGTCGCTGTTCAGGATCCGGGCGTTCACCTTCGGGACCCTCTCGACGTTCCTCTCCGCGGTCGGCCGGGGCGGGCTGATGTTCATCCTGATCATCTGGCTGCAGGGCATCTGGCTCCCCGAGCACGGCTACAGCTTCACCTCGACCCCGCTGTGGGCGGGGATCTACATGCTGCCGCTCACCGCCGGTTTCCTCATCGCCGGACCGACCTCGGGGATCCTCTCGGACCGTTTCGGCTCCCGTCCGTTCGCCACCGGCGGCATGCTCGGCGCCACCCTCACCTTCGGGCTGCTGCTGCTACTGCCCGTCGACTTCGCCTACTGGCAGCTGGCCCTCCTGCTGTTCATGAACGGGTTGTCGATGGGGGCGTTCGCCTCCCCCAACCGGGCGGGGGTGATGAACAGCCTTCCCGCCGACCAGCGTGGCGCCGGCGGCGGGATGAACGCCACCTTCCAGTCCTCGGCCCAGGTCCTGTCGATCGGGATCTTCTTCACCCTCATGATCCTCGGGCTGTCGAGCGCCCTGTCCACCAGTCTGGTCTCCGGTCTCACCTCCCACGGGGTGGCCCGGGCGGTGGCCGATCGGGTCGGTCACCTGCCGCCGGTGTCGGTGCTGTTCGCCGCGTTCCTCGGCTACAACCCCGTGAAGTCACTGGTCGGGGCCGGAGCGCTCCGATCGGTCTCGGCGGTCAACCGGGCGACGCTGACCGGCCACTCGTTCTTCTCCCGGTTGATCTCCGCGCCGTTCCACTCCGGTCTGGTCGAGGCGTTCAGTTTCGCGGCGGCCGCCTGCCTGGTAGCGGCCGTAGCCAGCTGGTCGCGAGGCAAGCGCTACGTCGACGAGGGGCGTCCGGTCTCCCCGCCGGCGTCATCCGATGACCGTCTCGCCGAGACCAGCTCCCGGTAGATCCCCGCGGTCCGCTCGGCGATCGCCTCCCAGGTGAAGGCCTCGACCACCCGGGCACGGCCGGCGCGTCCCATCTCCCCGGCCCGGCCCGGGTCGGCGAGCAGCTCGTCGATCGCCCCGGCGAGGTCGGCGGCGAAGCGCGCCGGGTCGGCGGGGGACCCGTCTTCCCGGCGTTCGAAACCGACCAGCCGGCCGGTGACCCCGTCGACGACGATCTCGGGGATGCCGCCGACGGCGCTGGCGACGACCGGCACCTCGCAGGCCATCGCCTCCAGGTTGATCAGACCGAACGGTTCGTAGGTCGAGGGGCACACGAAGACCGCGGCGTGGCTCATCAACTGCACCACGTCGGGCTCCGGCAGCATCCCTTCCACCCAGTGCACCCCGTCGCGCTCGGTCCGCAGCGCGCCGACCGCGGAGCTGACCTCGTCGGCGAGCCCGGGGGTGTCGGCCGCCCCGGCGCACAGCACGATCGCCGCGGCCGGGTCGAGGTGACGGGCAGCGTCGAGGAGGTGGGTGATCCCCTTCTGGCGGGTCACCCTCCCGATCCACATCACATAGGGCCGGTCGGGGTCGATACCGAGGCGGACCAGGGTGCCGGTGCCGGTGTCGGGCGCCCAGCGGGACGGGTCGATACCGTTGTGCACCACCCGGACCCGGGCCGGGTCGACCCCCGGGTAGCAACCGACGAGGTCGTCGCGCATCCCCGCCGAAACGGCGATCACCGCGTCGGCGTCCTCGAGAGCGGTCCGCTCCGCCCAGGTCGACACCGCGTAGCCGCCCCGGAGCTGCTCGACCTTCCAGGGTCGGAGCGGCTCCAAGCTGTGGCAGGTCGCGACGTGCGGCACGTCCCACAGGCGCTTGGCGAGCAGTCCGGCGAGGTTGGCGTACCAGGTGTGGCTGTGGACCAGGTCGCTGCCCTCGGCGGCGGCCGCGAGCGCCAGGTCGGCCGACAGCGCCCTCAGGGCGCTCCCCTCCGGGGTCGGTGGGAGCGCGGACCACGGCTGCACCGCCGCGGTCACCAGCGGGTCGCTACGGGGAGCGCCGAAGCAGGCGACCGACACCTCGACCTCGGAGCGCAGCGCCCGGGCGAGCTCGGCGACGTGCACCCCGGCGCCGCCGTAGACCTCCGGGGGGTACTCCCGGGTCAGCAGCGTGACCCGGGGAAGGCGGGGATTTCCTCCCGGGGAGCCGGTCACGCCCCGGTGACCTTCTCCCCCTTGCCGACCACGACCACGCCGTTGCCGGAGACGGTGAAACGGGACCGGTCGGCCTCCGGGTCGACGCCGAGCGCAGCGCCGGCCGCCACCTCCACGTTCTTGTCGACGATCGCCCGGCGCACCACCGCCCCCTCGTGCAGGGTCACCCCGTCCATCAGGACCGACTCCTCGACCAGGGCGCCCGGTTCGACGCGCACCCCGGGGGACAGCACCGAGCGCCGCACGGTCCCGCCGGCGACGATCACCCCGTTGCTCACCAGCGAATCGAAGGCCTGCCCCCGCCTCTCGCCGTCCTCGAAGACGAACTTCGCGGGGGGCAACATCGACCCGGCAGTGAAGATCGGCCAGTCGGAGTTGTACAGGTTGAACACCGGGTGGACCGACACGAGGTCCATGCTCGCCTCGTAGTAGCTGTCCAGGGTCCCGACGTCGCGCCAGTAGCCCCGGTCCCGGTCGGTCACCCCGGGCACCTCGTTGGTGGAGAAGTCGTAGACGTGAGCC
>JAKABK010000029.1 GCA_021796905.1 Actinomycetes bacterium | reverse complement strand
GCCTCCAGCGACCCGATCTCGAGGTACACCTGTGGCGGTTGTACGTTTGCAGACGAGCCCGAAGAGCCCGAGGTGCCGCCCACCGAGCCTGACGCTCCGCCACCGGTTCCCCCGGTGCAGATGACTGTCTGGTTGGCAGGATTGTAGATACATCCTCCTCCGTGATGGGGCGGAGATTTGTGAAGAGCCGTGACGCCGCCAAGTCCGAGAAGTAGCGAGGCCAAAAGGGTGATCGTGACGTTTAGGCGCACGGGAGACTCCTTAGTGGCTTAGTTAAGCCCTTCGCGTAGAATATGGACCAAGCGGTAGGATCTCCTTCTCTTGAATTCAGAGGACCACGCGGAGCCAGTCCCTCGTACGTATACGCAGGGTTACTGGTAGCGGCTGACGTAACAGCTGTGTTGTTGATGTTGACCAGCATAAAGATACACGAAGAAGTAGCTATTAGTAGCCTTATGACGACCGTCCGCTGGTTGCCAGGGTGTCGTTTTATGTAGGGGAAGTGATGAAGGGCAGCATCAGAGATACCGTTTATCACCTGATTTGCCAAAGTCGGGCTAAAGGCGGCATAATAATCGTGTATTGCACTTGTGGTGACCCGACCGGCAGCTACAGCGGAGCGAAGGGCGTCGCCACGTATGGCGTCGAGCTTGGCGAGGACGGCATCGACGTAGGCGACCGTGATGACCCTGGGCACGACGGAGGTGTTGATGGCCGGGGTGGTCGTCGTGCTCGTGGTGGTCGACGCCGAGGTGGGGCTCGACGCCGAGGTGGTGGTCGGCGCCGGCGTCGAGCCGGTCGCCTGGTCCGATGGCGGGGTGCCGGTAGTTGGGCTCGACCCGCCGGTCGCGGCGGGCGGGGCAGTGGTCGTAGCGCCGGCGGTGCCGGCGCTCGGCGAGCCGCGCGGTGAGGTCGATCCGCAGCCGGCAAGGGTGCAGATCAGGACGAACCCGCAAAGTGCCGCGAATCCGATGCGCTTCATAGCTCTTCCAGTACTCTCGCGCCGGGAGGACCCGGTGGCAAGGGGTCCTGTGACCAGCTCCGGCGGACCGCGTCCAGGACCCCGGGGCGCTAGTATCGGAGCCGACAACCTAAGCCGTCGACCCGGAGCGGGAGAGTCTCCGCCAGTTGCGGGGCGCCGAAGGAGCAACCTCCCCGGAATCTCTCAGGCACCGCGACCGCCCCGGCGAGGCAACTCTGAGGAGACGGGACATCCAGTCCCGCGCCGACGGTGCAAGCCCCCGGAGCACGGAGGCGAAGCTCTCAGGCACCGACGACAGAGGGGGGAGCAAGCACTTTGGAGCGCGCGCCCGGTCCCCGGGGTGTGCCCGAACCTCCCGGAGGCCTCATGAGCGTCGACCAACCCCCCCGCAGTCAGCCGAGGTCCTTCGTGGATCGCCACATCGGCACCACCGAAGCGGACCGCGCGAAGATGCTCGCTGCTCTCGGCTACGGGTCCCTCGACGAGCTGGTCGACGCCGCGCTACCTGCCGGGATCCGCCGGCGCCTCGAGGCGAGCATCCCCCCGGCGGCCCCCGAGGAGGAGGTCCTCGCCGAGCTGCAGGACCTAGCCGCTGCCAACGATCCCGGCGAGGCGATGATCGGCCTCGGCTACTACTCCACGGTCACCCCGGCGGTGATCCGGCGCAACGTGCTCGAGGACCCTGCCTGGTACACCGCCTACACGCCCTACCAGCCCGAGATCAGCCAAGGGCGGCTAGAGGCCCTGCTCAACTTCCAGACCATGGTGTCCGACCTCACGGGCCTGCCCACCTCCAATGCGTCGCTCCTCGACGAGGCGACCGCAGCCGTCGAGGCGATCGGCTTGATCAGACGGGCGGGGAGACAACCCGGCCGCCGCCTGCTGGTCGACTCCGATGCCTTCCCCCAGACAGTCGCTGTGCTCCGTACCCGATGCGAGGCACTCGGCATCGAGGTCGAGATCTTCGATGTCGAGAGCGGTCTGCCGGAGCCGCCAGCCGGCGAGGACGGCGGGATGTTCGCGGTGCTGCTCCAGTACCCGGGCGCTACGGGTGCGGTCAGGGACTTCGCCGGCCTGAGCGAGGCGGCCCACGCCACCGGGGCGATGGTCGCGGTGGCAGCCGACCTGCTGGCCCTCACCTCGATCGTCCCGCCGGGGGAGTGGGGTGCCGACGTGGTCGTCGGGTCCACCCAGCGTTTCGGGGTGCCCCTCGGGTACGGCGGTCCCCACGCCGGCTACATCGCCGTGCGCGACGGCCTCGAGCGTCACCTCCCGGGCCGCTTGGTGGGGGTGTCGGTCGACTCGGCCGGGCGTCGCGCGTACCGGCTGGCCCTGCAGACCCGCGAGCAGCACATCCGTCGGGATCGGGCGACTTCCAACATCTGCACCGCCCAGGTGCTGCTCGCGGTGGCGGCCTCGATGTACGCGGTCTACCACGGCCCCGAAGGCTTGTCGGCCATCGCCCGCCGGGTCCACGAGCGGGCACGGACGATCGAGGCCGGCTTGCGGGCCGCGGGAGTGGAGACCCGAGGGGGGGCGATCTTCGACACGGTCACCGCCCGGGTGCCGGGACGGGCCGCCGAGGTCGTCGCACGCGCCGCGTCCGACCCCTACAGGCTCCGGCTGCGTCTGGTCGACGACGACCACGTCGCCATCTCGTGCGGCGAGACGACCACCGAGGCGCACGTGGCCGCCGTGCTCAGGGCTTTCGGGGCGCTCGGCGACCGAAGTGAGGGGGGGGTCGACCGGTTGCCGGGGCCAGCCGACGATGACCCGCTCGTCGGGCTCGGGAGGACGACGCCGTACCTCACCCACCCGGTGTTCCACCGCTACCACTCCGAGACCGAGATGCTCCGCTACCTGCGGCGCCTGTCTGACCGGGACTTCGCCCTCGACCGGGGGATGATCCCGCTCGGCTCGTGCACCATGAAGCTCAACGCCGCTGCGGAGATGGAGCCGATCAGCTTCCCCGGTTTCGCCCGGATGCACCCCTTCGCCCCGGCTGGGGACGCGACCGGCTACCGACGGATGACGACCGAGCTCGAGAGATGGCTGGCGGAGCTGACCGGCTACGCAGCCGTGAGCCTCCAACCCAACGCCGGCAGCCAGGGTGAGCTCACCGGCCTGCTCGCCATCCGCGCCTACCACCGGGCGCAGGGCGAGCCCGAACGTGACGTGTGCCTGATCCCCGCCAGCGCCCACGGCACCAACGCCGCCTCCGCGGTCGCCGCCGGCCTCCGGGTGGTCGTCGTCGCCAGCCGGGCTGACGGCACCGTGGACCTCGACGACCTACGGGCCCGCTGCGCCGAGAACGCCGACCGGTTGGCCGCGATCATGGTCACCTACCCCTCCACCCACGGGGTCTACGAGGAGGGCATCGGGGACCTCTGCGAGATCGTCCACCGCCACGGCGGCCAGGTGTACGTGGACGGCGCCAACCTCAACGCGCTCGTCGGGCTGTCCGAGCCGGGCCGTTTCGGGGGGGACGTCTCGCACCTCAACCTCCACAAGACCTTCTGCATCCCGCACGGGGGTGGCGGTCCCGGCGTCGGCCCGGTGGCGGTCGCCGCCCATCTCGCTCCGTACCTGCCCGGCCACCCGATGCACCCCGACCCCGCCCGGCGGCGGGGACCGGTCGGACCGGTGGCGGCCGCCCCCTACGGGAGCGCCGGCATCCTCCCGATCAGCTGGGCCTACGTGCGGTTGATGGGACCGGAAGGACTGGCTCTGGCGACCAAGGCAGCGGTCCTCGCGGCCAACTACCTCGCGGCGCGCCTTGGGGCGTATTTCCCCGTCCTGTACTCCGGTAGGGACGGTCTGGTCGCCCACGAATGCATCCTCGACCTCCGAGCGCTCACCAAGGAGACCGGGGTCAGCGTCGACGACGTGGCCAAACGGCTGGTCGACTACGGGTTCCACGCCCCGACGATGAGCTTCCCGGTCGCCGGCACGTTCATGGTCGAACCGACCGAGTCCGAGAGCCTCGCCGAGCTGGACCGTTTCTGTGACGCGATGATCTCCATTCGCGACGAGATCGACCAGGTCGCAGCGGGACGGATCGATGTCGCCGACAGCCCGTTGCGTCGAGCCCCGCACACCGCCGCGGACCTGGCCGGGGAATGGGAGCGGGCCTACGACCGGGTCGTGGGTGCCTACCCGGCGGGTGTGAGCGCCGACAAGTACTGGCCGCCGGTGGGCAGGATCGACCAGGCCTACGGGGACCGCCACCTGGTCTGTGCGTGCCCGCCGCCCGAGGCCTTCTCCGGCTGATGGCGTCCGACACGCCGGCGCCGCTCCGCCGGACCCCGCTCGACTCCGCCCACCGGGACGCCGGAGCCACGATGGTCGATTTCGCCGGATGGTCGATGCCGTTGCGATATCGCAGCGAGACCGCGGAGCACCTGGCGGTGAGACGCGGGGTCGGGGTGTTCGACTTGTCCCACATGGGGGAGATCGAGGTCGTCGGGCGCGAGGCCGGCGCAGCCCTCGACCATGCAGTGGTGAGCGACCTGTCCCGGCTCGCCGATCGTCGGGCGAAGTACACCATGCTCTGCGCCCCCGACGGAGGGGTACTGGACGACCTGATCGTCTACCGCCTGGAGGCCGACCGGTGGCTGGTGGTCGCCAACGCAGCCAACTCCGAGCTGGTCGCCGCCGAGCTCACCTCCCGCGTCGCCGGGTTCGACGCCCGAGTGGAGGACCGTTGTGCCGACTGGGCTCTGGTCGCCGTCCAAGGTCCGCGAACGCTGGGCGTCCTGTCCCCGCTCGTCGACGGGGACCTGGGAGCACTGCGCTACTACACGATCGCCCCGGCCCGGCTGTCGGGCGCCGAGGTGCTGCTCGCTCGCACCGGTTACACCGGGGAGGACGGCTTCGAGGTACTGGTCCGGCCCGAAGACGCACTACTCGTATGGGACCGGGTGCTCGCCGCCGGGGACCCGGAGGGTCGGGACGCCCGGCCCGTCCCTGCCGGCCTAGCGGCGCGCGACACCCTGCGCCTGGAGGCGGGGATGCCTCTCTACGGCCACGAACTGTCCACCTCCCGCAGCCCCTACGAGGCCGGCCTCGGACGGATCGTCTCCCGCAACGGCGATTTCGTCGGTCACGAGGCGCTGGCTGCCAGGGCGGCAGCGCCTCCCGCCGAACGGCTCGCCGGTCTGGTCGCCGCCGGCCGGAGGGTGCCGCGGGCCGGTTATCGAGTGCTCAGCGCGGACGGTGCGCGACAGGTGGGGCAGGTGACCAGCGGGGCCCCTTCCCCGAGCCTCGGCAGACCGATCGCCATGGCCTACCTCGAAGCGGCTCTCACCGCACCAGGGACGCGACTAGCCGTCGAGGTCCGGGGCAGCAGCGAGGCTGTCGAGGTGGTCGAGCTGCCGTTCTACCGGCGGCCCGGCTGACGCGCCGGCGGGAGGCTCGTCGGCAGGGCGCCGCCGGCACCGCTGCGGGACTGCCGGTCAGCCGCCCAGGTGCAGGTGGAGCTGCACCTCGCAGCGGCGCAGCGCGCCGGTGCGGCCCCCGGCCTGGCGCACACAGGTCATGAAGTGGGAGTCGGTGAGGGCCGCCACCACGAATGCCAGCACGAGACCTCCGAGCAGCAAGCCGGCGGCCCCGGTGACGATCCCGGCGACGGCCAGTCCCCGCCCCGGGGCACCGCTGCGCCTGGAGCGGCGGAGCGCAGCGATGCCGAGGCCGAGAGCGACCGCCCCGAGGACCACCCCGCCGATGGCGGTGAGCACAGCGGGCAGCGAGATGATCCCGACGACGAGGGAGGCCACGGCCAGTCCCTGACCCGGTCGCTCCCCGAGAGGTCGGTCCCCTCTCCAGGTCGAGGGCCACGCGGGGACCGGGCCCGGTGGTGGGGGAGCGCCGGGCGCCCCCTGCCACCCGGGCGGTACGCCCCGGTCCTGGCCGGGTGGCGGGTACCCCGAGGCCGGCGGACCCCACCCGGACCCCGCCGGCGGACCCCACCCGGACCCCGCCGGCGGGCCGGCGCTCGCAGGCGGACCCCACCCGTGCGGGCCGCCGGACGCCGGGTCGACCCAGCCGGGCGGGTCGCCGTCGGCCACGATCAGACCTTGGTGCCGAGGTGCCGTTCGAACCAGTCGAGGATGATCTCGGCTCGCTGCACCCGGTGGCGGGGCGAGCCGGACCTCGACAGCTCGTGGCACTCCCCGGGGAAGCGGACCAGCTCCGGTTCGCGCCCGAGCAGGCGCAGTCCGACGAACAGTTCCTCCGCCTGCGAGATCGGGCAGCGCAGGTCGTCCTCGGAGTGGATCATCAGCATCGGTGTCCGCATGTCGGCGATGTAGGTGCTGGGCGACTGCCGTTGGTAGAGGTCGGGTCGCTCGAGGTGGGTCCAGCCGACGGCCTCCTTGAAGAACCCGGAGATGTCGCTGTTGTGCTCGGCGGTGAGCAGGTTGTTCACCGCCCGTTCCGAGACGGCAGCCCCGAAGCGTCCGCTGTGGCCGACGATCCAGGAGGTGAGGTACCCGCCGTAGGAGCCGCCCTGCACCCCGAGGCGGTCGCCGTCGACCCACTCGAAGCGGCGGTTCGCCTCCTCGACGCAGGCCATCACGTCGTCGAAGTCGACGCCGCCCCATCCCGACCCCGGGTCCACGGGTGCCTCGGGCCAGCGGATCGCCCGACCCCAAGCCTCGGAGTAGCCCGAGCTGCCCCGCGGGTTGCAGTAGACGACCCCGAAGCCGGCGCCGACCTGGAGCTGGAGCTCGTCGAAGAAGTTGTACCCGTACTGGGTGAAGGGTCCGCCGTGGATGTTGAGGATCGTCGGGTGGGCGCCACCGTCGGCACCGAGCGGCGCCATCGCCCAGCACTCGACCTCGGTGCCGTCGGCGGAGGTCGCCACGTAGCGCACGGGGGTGGCCAGATCGACCCGGGCGCGCAGGGCGGCGGAGTGGTCCGAGAGGCGCCGCTCCCCGCCGCCGGTGTCGCCGGCGGCCGCAGAGGGCTCCAGCACCCACAGCTCTCCTGGTTCGGTGACCGTGGTGGCAGTGAAGACGAGCCGACCGCCGGCGGCGTCGAAGGAGCGGACTACCCTCTCGCCCCCGACGACCACCCGGGGAGTGCCGGCGTCGTGCCCGTCCGGCGGACCGATCGCCACCACGCTCAGGCGTCCCCCGTCCTCGGCCGCCACGAGCAGCTCCCCCCCGGACCAGATCGGGGCCCGGCTCGCCCCGTGGGGCGCCAGGTTGCGGTCGTAGCCGACGCCCCAGCGCAGCGCCGGTCCAGCTCCAGGGTCGCCGGCGGCCCCGTCAGTCGCCTTCCCGACCGGCACCACCCACAGCTGACCGTGGCGGGGACCGTCCAGTGGGGTCGGGTCGACCAGGGCGGCGATCCGCTCCCCGTCGGGTGACCACGACGGATGGGACCATGCCATGGTCGTGTCGGTGAGGGCCCGGGCGGGCTGGTCGCCGTCGGCGTCGACCACCCACAGGTCGTTGCGGCCGTCGATGTCCCAGGTGTCGTGCCCCGGGGCGACGTAGGCGAGGCTCCCGCCGTCGGGGCTCCACGCAACGCCGGACACCGGTCGCTCACCGCGGGTGAGGGCGAGCGGTCGGCCCGCGCCGTCGGCGGGCACCACATGCAGGTGGGTGGGGCGGTCGAAGACCCACCCGTCCCCGTCGTGGCGGGACATCAGCCGGGTCACCCGTCGCGGCGGCATCTCCGCCACCGCCTTCGGGTGGTACGCCTTGCCGTAGCGGGTCGGGTCGGGAACCCTCCCGACGAAGGCCAGCCGGTCGCCGGCCGGGGACCACTCGAGCTCGGTTATCTCGTCCGGCCAGGTGCACACCACCGCCGGCGTGCCCGGAGCGTCGGCGGCGAGAGCGAAGATCGCGGTCCGCCCGTTGTCGGAACCGACCCAGGCGAGGGTGGTCCCCTCCGGCGACCATCGGGCCAGACGGTCGTGGTCGCCCCCCGACATCGGGCGGGGCCCGCCCCCCTCGGTGTCGGCGACCCATAGACGGGTGCGGGAGGCGTTCGCCTCGAGGTCCTGGGTGGTGACCGCATAGACGGCACGTCGACCGTCGGGCGACAAAGCGACCTCCCCGGCGGCGGCGATCAGGGCTATGTCTTCGGGTTGCATTCCTCGCACCGGCTCACGCTACCCATCTCTGCAGGTGCACGCCGGTGCAGGTTCGGTTCGGTCGGGCGGTGCCGGGCTCCCGGCGCTGCGGCCCGACCGCTACGCTGCGCCTGCAATGAGCATGGCGACGGCTTTCCACTCCCGCATTTCCGACCTCACCGACAACTGGATGGAGCTGTTCGGCTACGCCGCCCCGTCGGTCGTGACCGACACCGAGGCGGAGTACCGGGCGGTGCGCGAAGGCGTCGGCCTGATGGATTTCTCGATGCTCCGCAAGCTCGACATCACCGGGCCTGGGGCTCTGGAACTGGTTGATGGCCTGCTGACCCGGGATCTCGCCAGGGTCCGGCCCGGCCACATTGCCTACGGGGCGTTGGTCGACGATGACGGCAAGATGGTCGATGATTGCACTGCGGCGGTGATCGCCGCTGACCATGTCCGCTTCTGCGGCGCCAACGACCGTGACGGGGAAATGTTCGCCGAAGCGGCTGCCGGCAGGGACGTGACGGTGCGCCCCTTCACCGACGACATGCCCCACCTCTGCGTGCAGGGCCCCTCGAGTAGGGACCTCCTCCAGAGCCTGACCGAAAGCGACCTCTCCAACGCTTCGTTCCCGTACTACACCTTCAGGCAGGACGTGGCGGTCGCCGGGGTCCCGGTGTTCATGACCCGGCTCGGCTACACCGCAGAGCTCGGCTACGAGCTGTGGGTGGAGCGGGAGGCGGCCCTCGAACTGTGGGACGCGCTCAGTGGAGCCGGACGGGCCTGGTCGATGCGCCTGGTCGGGATGACCGCTCTCGACCTGCTCCGGATCGAAGGTGGTTTCATCATCGGCGGGGTCGAGTACGACCCGTCGGTCTCCCCTTACGAGTGCGGGCTCGGTTGGGCGGTGGAGCACTCCAAGGCACACCTCGCCGGCCGGGCCGGCCTCGAGCGGGACCGGGAGGTGACCACCCGCCGGCTGACGAGCGTGGTGCTCGACGACGGTGGGGAGGAGGCGACCGGCGCCGCGCTGCTCCTGCACGACGGTGACGCCCGGCCGGTCGGGGAGATCACCCAAGCGGTGCGCTCCCCGTTGCTCGGCGGGCGGACCCTCGGCCTCGCGCGAATCGACCGACCCCACCATCGCGCCGGCACCTCGCTCACGGCGCTGGTAGGGGGTGTGGAGGTCGGTTGCGAGGTCGTGTCCCACCCGGTCTACGACCCGCTGCGGACCCGGGCCAAGGAGATCGCGTGAGCGTCGCTGGTCCCCGCCCGACCCGATGATGTCGACAGGAGCAATTCGACGGCATTTCGCCCTCGACCCCGACCTCGCCTACCTCAACCACGGGGGTTTCGGGGCCTGCCCCACCCGGGTGCTCGACGTCCGCCGCCGGCTCCAGGAGCGGATCGAGTCCGACCCGTCGGGCTTCTACCGGCACCGGGTCGCCGGGGACCTCGCCGACGCCCTGGTCCCCGTCGCCGAGACCCTCGGGGCCCGTCCCGGCGAGCTCGCCTGGGTGCCGAACACCACCTTCGGGCTCAATCTCGTGGCCCGCTCCCTGCTCGGACGTCTGGGACCGGCAGACGAGGTCCTCCTCACCGACCTCGAGTACGGGTCGCAGGTGATGCTGTGGCGGTGGTTGTGCGATCGGAGCGGTGCCCGGCTGCGGGTCGCCCCGGTCGGGGAGGCGGGCGAAGATGTCGCGACGGAGATCGTCGAGGGTTGCGTCTCGGCGAGGACCCGCGTCGCGCTGGTCTCCCACGTCACCTCCTCCACCGCCCGGCGCCTCCCGGTCGAGGAGATCTCTCGCCGGCTGCGGGAGCGGGGGGTGGTCGTCGTCATCGACGGGGCCCACGTCCCCGGCCAGGTCCCCCTCGACCTCGGCGCGGTCGGTGCCGACTACTACGTCGGCAACCTGCACAAGTGGTTCGCCGCCCCGAGGGGTGCCGCGATCCTCCACGCCCGCGGAGCCGAGGCCCAGCGGGCGCTCGACCCGCTGGTCGTGAGCTGGGGCGGTACCGACCCCGAGACACCGCTCGCCGATCGGGTTCATTCGCCGGGGACGGTGGATCCCACCACCTACCTGGCCGCTCCCGAGGGACTGGCCTTCCACCGGGAGCTGCTCGCCCCGGCCCGGCCCGCCGCCCGAGCCCGCCTGGCGGCAGCCGCGGGCAAGCTGGCCGACCTCGGGCTGCAGCGGGTCGGTAGCCACGACGACGACCTGTTGATGGCCGCGTTCCGGCTCCCCGCCGGGGCTGGGGTCGGCGGCGCCGGCAGCGGTGTCGACCCGGCCGGCCTCGAGGCGGCTCTCGCGGCAGCGAGGGTCGAGGCGATCATCACCGAGCACGACAGCCAGTCCATGCTTCGGATATGCGTGGCCTGGTACACCACCGACGAAGAGATCGAACGCCTCCTGGAGGTGGTAGCTGCTGCGGTCCGGTCGCCTCGTTGAGCGAGCCCGCCCGGCGTTGTGCTGCGCCGCACCACCAGGTGGGGGCCGACC
>JAKABK010000028.1 GCA_021796905.1 Actinomycetes bacterium | reverse complement strand
GCAGTAGTGGCTCGACCCTCCGGCGGCGAACAATGCACCCACCGGCGCCGGCGCCGAGGACGGAGGGACGGCTGTGGCGCTCGGCATCGCGCCGACGCTCGACGCCAACCCGGAGATCCTCGCCCGCCCCGCGGGCCGGGCGCCGGCGACTGCGGGCGGCGACGAGGGGGCCGGCCCGGGGGTGCCGGCGACCTGGGAGGTGAGCAGGACGACCAACGCGCTGAGCACGGCGCAGAGGCCTGTTCGCGTCGCCCGCCGCCGGCTGGTCCTGCTACCGGCGACCGCTCCTCGGGACCGCGCTGCGGGCGGGCCGAGCGGTACCGGCGGTGCGATCCCGGTCACGGGGCGCTCCATGGGGACCCCAGCCTAGCGGTGGGGTGCGTCGCGCTCCACTGGCGGTGGTCGCTGTCGCCTCGCCGGCAGCGGCGGGAGCGGTCGGTTGGCGGGAGCCGGTCCCGACCCGGGCGGGAGCCGGTGGCGACCCCGGCGGGAGCCGGTGGCGACCCCGGGGGAGGGGTCGCAACCCCCCGGTAGGGTCCCGCTCATGACCCGGGTGCGGACGGTCCATCGTTGCAGCGAGTGTGGTGCTTCGACGCCGCGCTGGGCGGGGCGCTGCCCTACCTGCGGGTCGTGGGGCACGCTGATCGAGGAGCGGGAGGAGCGGGGGCCGGCTGCGGGGAGCCCCGGCGGCGGAGAGCGCCCCCCGGAGACGGCGGTCCCGCTCGCCGAGATCCCCCTCGGCGCCTCCGAACCGGTGCCCACCGGGATCGGCGAGCTCGACCGGGTCCTCGGCGGTGGACTGGTGCCAGGCTCGGTGTCGTTGCTCGGCGGGGAGCCGGGGATCGGCAAGTCGACCCTGCTGCTCCAGGCGCTCGGCTCGCTGGCCGAGCGTGGCGCCCGCTGCCTGCTCGTCTCCGCCGAGGAGTCCGGTCCGCAGGTCCGTCGCCGGGCGGAGCGCCTCGGGGCGGCGCTCCCGGGGGTGTGGTTGGTGGCCGAGACCGCCCTGCCGGGGATCCGGGTGGCGGTGGAGGAGGTCGCGCCGGACGTGGTGGTCGTCGACTCGATCCAGACCGTCTGGGACCCCGGCTCGGAGTCGCCCCCCGGGTCGCTGTCCCAGGTCCGGGGGTGCGCCCACGAGCTGGCGGTGATGGCCCGGGCCGGCGGCTGGGCCGCGGTGCTCGTCGGCCACGTCACCAAGGAGGGGACGCTGGCGGGCCCGAGGGTGCTCGAGCACCTGGTCGACACGGTCCTCACCTTCGACGGCGACCGGCACCACGCCCTGCGCTTGCTGCGCAGCGTCAAGCACCGCTTCGGTCCCACCGGGGAGCTCGGGCTGTTCGAGATGACCGACGCCGGGATGCGCGGGATGCCCGACGCCGGCGGGGTGTTCCTCGGGGACCGGCGCCAAGGCTCGCCGGGATCGGCGGTCTTCCCGGCCGTCGAGGGTTTCCGGCCGTTGCTGGTCGAGGTCCAGGCGCTGGTGGTCGGCTCCAACCTGCCGGCCCCGCGGCGCTCGGCGTCGGGGTTGGACCACGGCCGGCTCGGCCTGCTCCTCGCGGTGCTCGACCGGCGCGCCGGTGTCCGCACCTCGAGCGCGGACGTCTACCTGTCCGCCGTCGGGGGGGTGCGGGTCGTCGAGCCGGGGGTGGACCTGGCGGTGTGCCTGGCGGTCGCGTCGGCGGTGGCCGGATCGGCGCTGCCAGCCGACCTGGTCGTCGTCGGCGAGGTCGGCCTCGGCGGGGAGCTCCGCCAGGTGTCGCACACCGTCCGCCGGCTCGCCGAGGCCGAGCGTCTCGGTTTCCGCCGCGCGGTGGTGCCCGAGACCGCTCCCGCCGAGCTCCCGTTGCCGGCGGTCCGCTTCGGCCACCTCGGCTCCGCGACGGAGGCGCTCCTCGCGCCGCGATGAACCGGCCGGGTCGCGAGGCGACCGACGGGAGTGCCCAGGTAGGCTCGGGGGGTGGCCGATCGCCTGAGCCCGGGGATGCTCGACGCTCTCCGGGCGGTGGCCCCCGGGCGCCCGTTGCGTCAGGGGCTCGACCGGATCCTGCAGGCCAACAAGGGGGCGATCATCGTGGTCGGCGACGGTCCGGAGGTCCTCGCGATCTGCTCGGGAGGTTTCCTGCTCGACAGCGAGTTCAGCCCGCAGCGGGTTTCGGAGCTCACCAAGATGGACGGGGCGATCATCCTCGCCCCCGACGCCAGCCGGATCGCCCGGGCCAACGTCCATCTGGTCCCCAACCCGCAGGTCCCGACCTCCGAGACCGGGACCCGGCACCGGACCGCGGAGCGCGTGGCGCGCAGCATCGACGTGCCGGTGATCGCGGTCTCGGAGGAGATGGGGGTGATAACCGTCTTCCGCGGCGACGACCGTCACGCCCTCGACTCGATCGCCCGTCTCCTCGGCCGGGCCAACCAGGCACTGCAGACCCTCGAGCGTTACCGGACCCGCCTCGACGCGGTGACCAGCTCGCTGTCGGCGCTGGAGGTCGAGGACCTGGTCACGGTCCGGGACGTGGTGACCGTCCTGCAGCGCGCCGAGATGGTCCGTCGCATCGCCGACGAGGTCGACGGCTACATAATCGAGCTCGGCAGCGACGGTCGCCTGGTGCGCCTCCAGCTGGTCGAGCTGATGGCCGGGGTCGAGGACGACCGCCAGGACGTCATCCGTGACTACCTGCCGGACTGCCGTCCCGCCCGGGTGGCGGCGGCGATGAGCGACCTGGCGGAGCTGTCGAGCGAGCGCCTGCTCGACCCGACCGCGGCCGCAGCCCTGATCGACCTCCCCGCGCCGGTGGACCTGGACGCCTCCGTGCAGCCCCGCGGGTTCCGGCTGCTCGGCAAGGTCGCGAGGTTGCCGCCGGGGGCGGTCAGCGCGCTCGCCGAGCGTTACGGCAACCTGCAGAAGGTCATGCGGGCCACCACCGACGAGCTCGAGGCGGTGCCCGGTGTCGGCGCCTCCTACGGCCGGATCGTCAAGGACGGGCTGTCCAGGCTCGCCGAGTCGAGCATCCTCGACCGCTACAACTGATCGCGACGGGACCGGGATCCCCCCCGCCCGGCGGGCGCTACCGCACCTACCGGGAGCGCTGCTCCAAGCGGTCGCGGTGCACGACACGGTAGCGCCGGTCGTACTGCTCGATCCAACCCAGGCGGACGAAGGCCGCGATCGCCTTGTTCACCCGCTCCCGGGACGCGCCGACCAGGCCGGCCAGCTCCTCCTGGGTGATCGGCAGCACGAACTCGTCGGCCTCGCCGGCGAGCTCGAGCAGGCGCTTGGCGGTCCGTCCGGTCACGTCGAGGAACACCGCGTCGGCGAGAGCGGAGTCTGTCGCCCGCAACCGTCCGGTGAGCAGCGCCACGACGTCCCAGAGCAGCTCGGGGCGCCGGCCGATGGCGGAGCGGACCGTGGGGTAGGGGACCCGGAGCAGCTCGGAGGACTCGAGCAGCCGGGCCGACGCCGAGCGGGTGCCCCCGTCGAACAGCGGCATGTCCCCGAAGACGTCGCCCGGCTCCATCAGCGCCACGAGCGTCTCCCGGCCGTCGGGGGAGCGTCTCCCCATCGCCACCCGGCCGGTGCGCACCACGTAGAGCTCGTCGGCGTCGTCGCCCTCCTCGAAGACGACCAGACCCCGCTCGCCGGCCACGGTGGTGGCGGCCTCGACCACCGCATCGAGCGCCTCGGCGTCGAACGCGGAGAACAGCTCGGCGTGAGCGAGCAGGGCCAGGTCGTCCATCCCGTCGCTCAGAGTAGCGGTCCCGACGTCGCTCGGCCCGGGCCGCACCGGCGGGCCCCTCCCCGGACTGGCCCGGGAGCCGGTTTGCCCGTAACCTTGTGCGGCTGGGTGCCCTTCGGCCGATCTGGAGACGTATGCCTTTCGATGTTGGTGACAAGGTCGTCTACCCCCATCACGGGGCGGCGGTCGTGGAACGCCGGGAGGTGATCGAAGCCTTCGGTGAGAAGAAGGAGTACCTGGTGCTGAAGCTCGCCTATGGTGACCTCACCCTGCGGGTCCCGACCGACAACACCGAAGAGGTCGGCCTGCGGGAGGTGATCAACGACGAGGAGGTCGAGGAGGTCTTCGCGGTCCTGCGCAAGAAGGACGTGAGGATGCCGACCAACTGGTCCCGGCGCTACAAGAACCACGTCGAGAAGCTCAAGTCCGGCGACATCTACCAGGTCGCCGAGGTGGTGAGGAACCTGTCGAACCGGGACAAGGAGAAGGGTCTGTCGGCGGGCGAGAAGCGCATGCTCAACCGGGCCCGCCAGATCCTCGTCTCGGAGCTCACCTTCGCCCTCGGCGTCGACGAGGTGGACGCCGAGAAGAAGCTGGACGAGGCGCTTCCCTGAGCCCCCGTCACCCCGCCGTCTGGGCGGTGGTCGTCGCCGGCGGTGCCGGCGTGCGCTTCGGAGCCCGCAAGCAGTTCTCGTTGCTGTCGGGCCGCTCGGTGCTCGTCCGGTCGCTCGAGTCGGCCCGGTGCGCCTGTGGCGGGGTGGTGGTCGTGGTGCCGCGGGGCGGGGAAAGGGCGGCCGAGGTGATCGAGCACTGCGCCGGCGCCCAGGCCGTGGTCGCGGGCGGCGACACCCGTTCCGCCTCGGTCCGGGCCGGCCTGAGGGCCCTCCCCCCCGGCGTGGAGATCGTCGCGGTCCACGACGCGGCCCGCCCTCTCGCCCCGGCGGAGGTCTGGGACCGGGTGATCGACGCGGTGGCTTCCGGGGCCGACGCCGCCGTCCCGGTGGTCGGAGTCACCGACACGGTCGTGCAGGTCGCTCCCGACGGCAGCCCGCGCCCGCTGGACCGCTCCCGGCTGGTCGCGGTTCAGACCCCCCAGGCGTTCCGGACCTCGATGCTGGTCGCCGCTCACGCCGGCGACCCGGAGGCCACCGACGACGCCGGGCTGGTCGGGGCCGCCGGCGGTCGGGTCGTCCTCGTGCCCGGCGACCCCGCCAACTTGAAGATCACCGCCCCCACCGACCTGCTCGTCGCCGCCGCCCTCCTCTCCTCCGGGGCGGGACCCGGTGCCGCCGGGCCCGGTGCCGCGGGGCCCGGTGCCGCGGGGCCCGGGGTCGTCGGGGGTTCCCCGGAGCGGGCAGGGGAGGCGGGGGGACCGGAGCGCCTCTCCCGGGCGGCACGTCGTTGATCCCCCGCGTCGGGCTCGGTTTCGACCTGCACCCCTTCAGCTCCGACCCGGCTCGCCGGCTCGTGCTCGGCGGGGTTCGTCTCCCGGGCCCGGGCCTGGAGGGCCACAGCGACGCCGACGTGGTCGCCCACGCGGTCGCCGACGCCCTGCTCGGTGCGGCCGGTCTCGGCGACATCGGGTCGAGGTTCCCCGCCGGCGACCCCGCCTACGCCGACGCCGACAGCATGGGGCTCTTGGCCGAGGTAGTCGCCGAGGTGCGCGAGACCCACGAGATCGGCAACGTCGACGTGACGGTGGTGCTCGAAGCGCCCCGCCTCGCCCCCCACCGCCCGGCGATGGAGGGACGCCTCTCGGAGGTGGTCGGCGCCCCGGTCGGGGTGAAGCCGAAAGCGCCGGAGGGTCTCGGCACCCTCGGCAGGCGCGAAGGGGTCGCCTGCTTCGCGGTGGCTGTCGTGGCCGCCCGTTGAGCCGGCCCGGGCGTCGGCCCACCCGTAGGTCCGGCTCCGGGGTGGGACGACCCGAGCGCCCCGCCGGCCGCCCTGCCCGTCCCCCTCGCGAGGCGGGCGGGTCGGGGCCCGCCGGCGGTCGGGGATCTTCCCAGCCCAGTCGTCGCCCACCCGCCGCCCAGGTCGGGACGGTGTCGGTGGAGGGACGTCAGGCGGTGCGAGAGCTGCTGAGAGCCGGCCGCCGGCGGGTGTGGGAGGTAGCGGTCTCCGACACCGCCGCAGAGACCGGAGCCCTCCGGGAGATCCTCGACCTGGCCTCCTCGGCCGGTGTGCCGTTGCGGCGGGTGAGCCGCCAGCAGCTCGAGGCCCGGGCTGCGACCGACGCCCCCCAGGGGGTTGTGGCGACCGCCGACCCGATCCCCGAGGCGACCCTCGGGCAGCTCGTCGCCGGACCGGGAGCCCTCCTTGTCGTCCTCGACGGGGTCAGCGACCCGCACAATCTCGGGGCGGTGATGCGCTCGGCGTTGTGCGCCGGGGCTACCGGGGTGGTCATCGGCCGGCACCGCTCGGCTGGCCTCGGACCGGCCGCGACCAAGGCGGCCGCCGGCGCGGCGGAGTGGCTGGCGGTGGCGACCGTCGCCGGTGTCCCCGCCGCCCTCGCCGAGCTGCGCTCGGCCGGGGTCTGGACGGTCGGTCTCGACGCCGCCGGGCCGACCCGTCTGTTCGACCTGCCGGTCGCCACCGAGCCGGTCGCCTTGGTGCTCGGTGCCGAGGCTGGGGGCCTGTCGAGGCTCGCCCGGCAACGCTGCGACCTGCTGGTGTCGATCCCGATGCGGGGGCCGCTCGGGTCGCTCAACGTCTCGGCTGCTGCCGCCCTCGCCTGCTTCGAGGTGGCCCGCCGGCGAGCCGGACCTGGCTAGGGTCGACCTGTGAGCGACGGAGCGCCCGAGTACCGCCAGGCCCGTTTCCTGCCCCCGCCCGGCTCGGCGTCGATCATCCTCGTGCGCCACGGTGAGTCGGCACCGGCGCGCGACGACCGTCCCTTCGACCTGGTCGACGGCCACGGCGACCCGGAGCTGCACCCCGACGGCCGGTACCAGGCCGACCGGCTCGCCGACCGGCTCGCCGGGGAGGCGATCCGGGCGATCTATGTGACCACCTTGCGGCGCACGGCGGAGACCGCCGCCCCTCTCGCGGTCCGGCTCGGGATCGAACCGGTCGTCGAGGCCGACCTGCGTGAGGTGCACCTCGGGGAGTGGGAGGGCGGCGCCTACCGCCGCCACCTGGCCGAGGGGCACCCGGTCGCCCGGCGGGTGTTCGCCGAGGAGCGATGGGATGTGATCCCCGGCGCCGAGGCGCGCGCCGCGTTCGACGGTCGGGTCCGGGCCGCGCTGGGACGGATCGCCGAGCGACACCCCGACGAGACGGTCGCGGTCTTCACCCACGGTGGGGTGATCGCCTCCCTGCTCGCCCAGGCCAGCGGGTCGAGGGCGTTCGCTTTCGTCGGCGCCGACAACGCCTCGATCTCGCGCCTGGTGGTCGGCGCTGGGCGCTGGGTGCTCCGGGGTTTCAACGACACCGGCCACCTCGGGTGGGGCGCTGCCTGACCCGGAAGGGCCCCGAGCAAGGGGTTGGCGATCGTCTGCGCCGGTGCCATGATGGAGGGGGAACCAGGAGGAGGTGAGCATGGGCACCGCCGACATCGTGGGTTTCGCCGTCTGCTGGGTGTTCGCGGCGGCCGTCCTCACCTGGGGGGTGTTCTCCGAGCGGCACCGGGGGCGGCGCACCAGCGGGGCGACCCCGGTACCCGCCCGTCGCGGTCGTCGCGCCGGTGGTCGGCTCCGGCCGGCACCCCGGGTGTGGCGGCGGCGGGTCGCCCGCGTGCCGGTCCTGTCGTCGGCGCACCGGGACCCGTCACCGCCCGGGCCGCTCGGCACGCGGCCCGCGTCGCCGAGGTGGATCGTGGTGCAGAGCCTCCCCGGCTCCGGGCCCGAGGTGCGAGCGGAAGGCGAGCTGGTCTTCGCCGCGGCCCTGGCCGCCCGCGGGCTGGAGCCCTCCGACCTCCGACCCGGGGATCGGAAGGTGGAGGTCACCTATCACGACGAGGGAGGGGAGGTCACCGTGTTCCTCCTGCGCTCCGGGGTCCTCACCCCCGCCGAGCCGGCCTGAGCGTCGACTGTTCGGCCATCCAGCGGGCCGTCCGGGCGAGCCCGTCACGGACCTCCACGACAGGAGCCCAGCCGAGCTCGGTGGTGGCGAATGTGATGTCCGGCCGGCGCCTCGCCGGGTCGTCGACGGGTAGCGGGAGGTGCTCGATCGGCGACGACGACCCGGTCACCGCGAGGACCGTCTCGGCGAGCTCGGCGACGGTCAGTTCCGCCGGGTTGCCGAGGTTGACCGGCCCCGCGAGGTTCGAGGCGGCGACCGCGAGCACCCCGGCGACGAGGTCGTCCACGTAGCAGAGGCTGCGGGTCTGCTCGCCGGTGCCGTAGATGGTGAGCGGCTTCCCGGTGAGAGCCGCCGAGAGGAAGTTGGAGACCACCCGGCCGTCACCGGGTCGCAATCCCGGCCCGTAGGTGTTGAAGATCCTCACGATGGCGGTGTCGGCCCCCCGCTGCCTGCGGTAGGCGGCGGTGAGCGCCTCGGCGAAGCGTTTGGCCTCGTCGTAGACGCTGCGCGGGCCGACCGGGTTCACGTTGCCCCAGTAGCTCTCGGTCTGCGGGTGCTCGAGCGGGTCGCCGTAGACCTCGCTGGTCGACGCCAGCACCAATCGGGCGCCCCGATCTGCCGCCAGGTCGAGGGCGTGCCAGGTGCCGGCGCTGCCCACCCGGAGGGTCTCGAGCGGCAGGCGCAGGTAGTCGGGCGGCGACGCCGGGCTGGCGAAGTGCAGGACCAGGTCGACCGGGCCGTCGACAGGGATCCCGGAGGTGACGTCGGCGCGCACGAACCCGAACCGGGGGTCGCTGCGCAGGTCGGCCAGGTTGGTCCCGTCGGAGGTGGACAGGTCGTCGACCCCGACGACCTCGGCGCCGCCGGCGACCAGCCGACGGCACAGGTGCGAGCCGAGCAGCCCGGCGGCCCCGGTCACCACCACCCGCGACGGCCAGCCCGGCTGGGGCGGGCTCGGGGGGCTCAAGGTATGCCCACCCCGGAGAGCACGAAACCGGCCCTCCGGGCGGCGGCCGGCTCGATCAGGCCCCGGGTGTCGACGATGCGCGGGCGGGCCATCCGGCTGCGGACCGAGCCGAGGTCGAGCCAGCGGAACTGGTCCCACTCGGTCAGCACTGCGAGCACCGACGCGTCCTCGCACGCCTCGTAGGGGTCGGCGACCACCTCGACGCCGGGTAGCGGGTCCCGGCGGGTCGGGTCGTAGGCCCTGACCACGGCGCCGGCCGCGCCGAGCCGGTCGATGACCGCCAGGGCGGGGGAGTCGCGCAGGTCGTCGGTCCCCGCCTTGAAAGTGAGGCCCCATGCCGCGACCCGCTTGCCGGCGATCGTCCCGTCGGCCGCCTCGACGACCTTGGCGACGACCCGCTCCTGCTGTTGGGTGTTCACCTCGATCACCCCTTTGAGCAGCTGGAAGTCGTAGCCGGCGTTCTCGGCGATGCGCACCAGGGCGGCCGAGTCCTTGGGGAAGCACGAACCTCCCCAGCCGGGTCCCGGGCGCAGGAACTCCGATCCGATCCGCCGGTCGTAGCCCATCCCGAGGACCACCTCCCGGATGTTGGCCCCGACCGCTTCGCACACGTTGGCGATCGCGTTGACGAAGCTGACCTTGGTCGCGAGGAAGGCGTTCGAGGCGTACTTGATCGTCTCGGCCGTCGGTGGGTCGGTGACCACGACGGGGGAGCGGACCCCGGCGAAGAGGTCCACCAGGCGGATGGCGGCCGCCTGGTCGTCGGCGCCGATCACGATCCGGTCGGGGTGCAAGAAGTCCGAGACCGCCGACCCTTCGCGGAGGAACTCCGGGTTGGAGACTACCGAGACCCCCCGACGCCCGAGGGCTGACTCGACCACCCGGGTGGAGCCGACCGGGACCGTCGACTTGTTGACGACCACCGCGTCGTGGTCGAGCAGCGGGCCGATCTCGCCGGCGACGGCCTGCACGTAGCTCATGTCGGCGCCGCCGTCGGCGCCCTGAGGGGTCGGCACGCAGAGGAAGACGAACTTCGCGCCGGCGACCGCCTTGGACGCGCCGAGCACGAAACGGAGCCGGTCGGCGGCGATCCCTTCGCGGACCAGGTCCGCCAAGCCGTCCTCGTGGATCGGGATCACCCCGTCGGCGAGGCCGGCGACCTTGGCCTCGTCGACGTCGGCGCAGGTGACGTCGTGGCCGAGATGCGATAGGCAGGCGGCGGTGGTGAGCCCGACGTAGCCGGCACCGACCACCGCCACCCGCACCGGGCCGTCGACGCTCATATCCGTTCCAGCTCGGCCCCGTCGAAGAGTGGCTCCACGCCGAGGCGGTCGGCGTCGGCGGCGAGCTCGGCGTCGGCGGGCAGCGGACCGTCACCGGAGGCCGCTTCGAGGATCGCCGCGAGCAGGGACGGCTCACTGGAGGAGTTGAGGAACCGTTGGGGCTCGGCGAGCACCCAACGCACGCAGCGGGCGAGGGCGTCGGGGTCGTGGATCGGCTCGTACCAGCTCAGGTGCCCGCCGCCCGGCTCCTGCCAGCGCCGTCGCGCGACCGCCTTGATCGTCTGCACCGCCACGTTGCGCTCGGCGCAGGTGGCGAGCAGCGCCTCGACCTCCCGGCGATAGTCCGGGTCGCGGAGCAGCACCGGGTTGTAGGGGAACAGGACACTGTCGTAGTCGTGGCGTTCCAGGCTGCGCCGGTGCATCCCGGCGATCCGCAGGCCGTGACCGGTGACCCCGATGAAGCGGGTCAGGCCCTCGTCCCGGGCGGCGAGCAGCGCCTCCAGCGCACCGCCCGGACCGTGGGCCACCTCCCACTCGTCGTCCTCCACCAGGTTGTGCAGCTGGACCAGGTCGACGTGGTCGACCCCGAGGCGCTCCAAGGAGCGCTCGAGCTCGGCGCGTGCGGCGGGGCCGGTGCGCTCCCCGGTCTTGGTGGCGAGGAAGAAGTCGTCGCGACGACCCTCCAGCCAGCGGGCGAGGCGCAGCTCGGAGTCGCCGTAGGAGGCGGCGGTGTCGAGATGGTTGACGCCGTAGGCGTCGACCAGCTCGAGTAGCGGAGCGGACTGCTCGTCGGTGAGCGACCCCAGGGCGGCGCCCCCGAAGATCACCCGGCTGCTGTCGTGGCCGGTCCGGCCGAACGGGGCGGTCGGTACTCGGCGGGGGGAGCTGGTGGTCATGGGGAAGAGGTTACGCGCCGGGCGCCGGGCGCCGGCTCCCCGCGGCCTGCCGGCTGGTCTCGGGGCCGACTGGTCTCGGGGGCCGG
>JAKABK010000027.1 GCA_021796905.1 Actinomycetes bacterium | reverse complement strand
CTGTGCGCGAACTGCGCCCGGGCCAGGCGATAGTGCTCAGCGGGGCCGACCCGCCCGGCCGGGTCGCCGCGGACGGCTGGTGGCGGGTCCCGCCGTTCGCTCCCCGCGCCGGCCCCGAGCCCCCGGCTCCCCGTCGGGCCGACCTCGGACGGGGCCTTTCCCCCTGACCCCGACAACCGGCTCCCCCGAGGTCCCGGGTGCCGGCGCACCGCGCTGTCACGGGCGCACCGGCCCGCCGATCGGCTCAGGCCCGCAGCGCTACCGCGAGGAATCCCAGGTAGCCGGCGACCACCAGCATCCCGGCCGGTCGGCGCAGTCCCCGACCCGCCCAGGCGAGCGCGACGCTCGAGACGGTGAGAGCGGCGTACCAGGACGCGACGAGGACCCCGTCCCCGCCGGGCCGACCGAGCCCGACGATCACCCCGGGGAGGAACAATCCGGCGACGACGTTGAGCATGTTGCTGTTGAGCGCCTCGGACAGCACCGCCGCGCCCCGTCCGCGGCGGGCCAGGTACAGGGCGCCGACGGCGTTGGGGAGGCTCGTGATCGCCGCGAGGACCACCCCCCCGACGACCAGGCCGCTCAGGTGCCAGTGGGCGCCGAGGGACTGGGCGGTCCGCTCCATCACGCTGCTGGCCGCGACCACCGCGCCCAACGCGACGAGCGCCACGGGAAGGTCCCGGGGTCGGTACGGCGGGTGCTCCAACGCCGGGGCCAGCTCCATCGCCTCCTCGGAGACCGCCCGACGGCACCAGGCGCAGACCGCCGCGGGGACCCCCAATCGGCCCAAGGTCGCCTCCGGAAGGACCGACACGGCGAGGTACGGTCCGACACCGACGGCGACCAGCCCCAGTCCGGGCGCCGGGCCGAGAGGCGTGGCCAGCACCACCACACAGACCCCGGCCACCCAAGCCGCCGCGACCCCTTCGAGGATTACGACCCGGCGGTGCAGGCGGATCCGACCGGCGACCAGCGCCCCCATGCCGAGGAGCGCGGCGAGGTTGAACACGTTCGAGCCGAGCACCACCCCGGCCCCGATGTCGGCCTGCCCCCGGGTCATCGCGGTGATCGCGGCGGTGATCTCCGGGGCGTCGCCGGCGAGGGCGACGAGCAGCCCGAGGGCCGCCTCGGTGAGACCCAACCGGCCGGCGACGGCTTCGAGGCGTGCCACGGCGATCCCGCTGGCGACCAGTGACACGGCGGCGGCGACCGGGAAGGCGACACCCGCAGCAACGACGCTCACCGCGACGGGGGCTCAGTCCGAGCCCGGGGTGAGCGCGCTGGGCACGGGCAGGCCGTTGGCCGCCCGGTGGTCGATCAACCGGGCGCGCGAGCGGACCAGGCGCAGCAAGGTGGTGAGCACCAGGCCGCCGGTGAGGTTGCCGAGCAGGACCCACCCGAACCACGCGAGCCAGTCTCCCCAACCGAAGGTGGCGTGCCCGGTGCCGAGCGCCGTGAAGGCGAGGATGGAGTCGAGCACCGAGTGGAACAACCGGAGCCCGGCGAGCACCCAGGCGATCGCGACCGAGGCGACCAGCTTGGCGAGCTCCGAGTCGGTGCCCTGGTGCATCCGGGTGAGCAGGGTGATCGCCGCGCCGGCGAGCACCGCGAGCGCGAAGCTGCGGGCGGTGGTCCCGGCACGGATGTAGAAGGCGGCCGCCACGACCGCCTGGTGGGCGAGGGACGGGAACGCCGCGTCGATCAGGTACGCCATGAGCAGGCCGCCGGCGAGGTTGCCGGCGAGGGTCCCGACCCACAGGCGCAGCAGGTCCCTGACCCGGGCCTCTCCGGCGGCGACGACCGTCACCGGCACGAGGAAACCCTCGGTGAACAGCTCGCTGTGGCCGAGCAGCAGTCCGATGAACCCGACGGAGAATGCGAGACCGCCGAGCAGCTGGCTGCCGGTGCGGGACTCGACCAGCAACAAGGCGAGGACCCCGAAGGCGACCTCGATGCCACCCGTGGCGCCGGTGGCCACCACGTCGATCCACCTGCGGCGCAGCCTGGGCCGACCTTCCTCCAGTATCCGGTCGAAGGAGCGCTCGAGGATCTCCTCCCTCGGCAGTTCCGGGACGACCGTCTTCGCCGGCCGGGTCGGCTCGGGCCCGCCGGCAGGCCCGGGCCCGTCCACAGCAGGATCGTCGGATGGGTTCATGCCGTCTCGTCTGACCGTGGCCGACTGCTCCTACCCGTGCAGGGGGCTGAGCACACCTCGGGGTGGGAGCACAGCTCCGGGTGGGAGCACAGCGCCGGGTGGGAGCACACCTCGGGGTGGGAGCACAGCTCGGGGTGGGAGCACAGCTCCGGGTACCGGGAGGGGGAAGGCGACCGGTGACGGTACAAAGGTGGTGTGCAGAGCATCGGTCCAGTGAAGCTATCGGTCCTCGATCTCGCCCCCGTGCCCGAAGGGGCCAGCGCGGTCGACGCCTTGGCGCACAGCAGAGATCTGGTGCGCCGGGCCGAGGCGTGGGGCTACCGTCGCTACTGGGTGGCCGAGCACCACAACATGCCGGGGATCGCCAGTTCGTCGCCGGCGGTCGTGGCCGCCCATCTCGCTGCGGCGACCACCACGATCCGGGTCGGCTCGGGAGGCGTGATGCTCCCCAACCACGCTCCCCTGGTGGTCGCCGAGCAGTTCGGCACGCTCGCCTCGCTGCACCCGGGGAGGATCGACCTCGGCGTCGGCCGGGCCCCCGGGACCGACCCGGTGACCGCCTCGGCGCTGCGGCGCAGCTCGGCCGGACTGTCAGCCGACGACTTCCCCGGCCAGCTCGGGCTGCTGGTCGGCTTGCTCCACGACGACCTGCCCGCCGGGCACCCCTACGCCTCGGTCCGCGCGGTCCCGCACGCACCGGTCGCTCCGGAGATCTGGCTGCTCGGCTCCAGCGGCTACAGCGCCCAGGTCGCCGCCTTGCTCGGCTTGCCGTTCGCCTTCGCCCACCACTTCAGCCCGGCCAACACCCTCCCCGCCGTGGAGCTGTACCGGTCGCGTTTCCGGCCCTCCGAGGTCCTGGCCGAGCCGTACGTGGTCATCGGGGTGGCGGCCGTCTGCGCGGACAGCGACGAGGAGGCCGGCTACCTGCACGGCTCGACGCGCCTGTCGATGCTGCGGCTGCGGACCGGGCGCCCGGGGCTGCTCCCTACCCCGCAGGAAGCCGCGTCCTACCACTACAGCGCGACCGAGGAGTCGATCGTCGAGGCCGCTACCGGATCGCACCTGGTCGGTTCCCCGTCGAGGGTCGCGGCCGGGCTGGCCGAGCTGGTCGCGGCGACCGGCGCCGACGAGGCGATGGTGACGACCAACGTCCACGACCACGCCGCCCGCCTCCACAGCTACGAGCTGCTCGCCGGGATCGCCGGCGCCGGGATCGCCGAGCGGCCGGACCGCCGCGAGGCCGTGGCGGCCGGCGGGGTCGCGAGGGCCGCCGGGAGCTGACCAGGAGCGGGTGCCGTCAGGTTCACGAAGGCAGCAGCCACACCCCGCCGCAGACGACCAGGACGAGCGCCAGCGCGACCAGGTCACGTCGAGCGGGCCCGGCCACCCGGGCGGTGACCTCCCCGACGCCTCCCCGGGCGGTGATCGCCTCTCCCATCTCGGCGGCTCGACGGACCGCGACGCTGACCGCGGTCGCCAGGACCTCCAGACCGTCGTCGGCGAGACGGGTGAGGCTCCGACCGGACGGCTTGGGGCGTAACCGTCGAGCGGCGATGAGCACCCGGATCTCGCCGACGAGCAACGGGAGCGAGCGCACGCACAACGCCACCGCCACCGCCCACTCCTCGACCGGCAGGCGCAGGACCCTGAGCGGACGACCGAGGGTGGCGACCGCGGGACCGACGTCGCCGAGGGCGGTGGTCCAGCCGACGAGCGCGGCGGCGGCGAGCAGCTCGAAGCTGACGACGAGGATCAGGGCGTACAGCCCGAGGTCCCCGAGCCCGAGGCGGGCGCCGCCGAGATGGACGTAGGGCTTGCCGCCGGCGGCGAGCGAGAAGCCGGCGAAGGCGACCAGGCCGATCCACACCCAGACCGGGAGCCGGGGGACCGCGGCCGACGGGATGCGGGCCAGGCGGCCGACGGCGAGGAGAGCGACCGCCAGCACCCCGGCGACGGCCCAGGTCGGGTCCTCGGAGACGGTGACGCTCACCGCGACGACCGCGAGGAGCTTGGTCCCCGCCCAGAGACGATGGACCGGGCTGTCGACCTCGACCCGGCGCAGCAGGACGATCTCCCGGCGGCGCCGGCGTGGCCGGACCGGCGGGGTCGTGGCGCCACTGGCCGGCACCTCCCCGCCGACACCCGCGCCGGAGCGGTCCTGGCTCCGGGTGTCGCCCGGCGCTGCGGTCATCGTGCTGCACCGGGGATGGAGGTGCCCGGCGGACCGGTCGGGCTCGGCCGGGACGCCAGCGGATCGTCGGCGCCGGCTCGCTGCGGTAGGTCCTCGACGACCTCGCCGCGCTCGAGACGAACGACCCGGTCGCAGACCACGCCGGCCTCCGAGTCGTGGGAGATCACGACCACGGTCAGACCCCGCCGGTTGCGGAGGTCGGCCACGGCGGAGAGCAACGCGTCCCGGCTCTCCGCGTCGAGCCCGGCGAGGGGCTCGTCGAGCAGGAGCACCTCGGGGTCGGATGCGAGGAGCCCGGCGAGGGCGACCCTCCTCAGCTGGCCCCCGCTCAAGGTGTCCACCGGACGGTCCCACAGCAGCTCGGCGTCGAGGCCGAGGCGGGTGAGGGCCTCCTCCCCGGCGCTGCGGTCGACACCGCCAGCGGCCCTGACGTCGGCGCCGACGGTCGCCGCCTGGACCTGGAGGCGGGCGTGCTGGAAGGCCAGCGCCACCGATCCGACCTGTCGGTGCACCGGTGCTCCCCGCAGCCGGCACTCCCCCTCCGTCGGACGCAACAACCCGGCGAGCACCCAGGCGAGGGTGGTCTTGCCCGAGCCGTTGTCGCCCACCACGAGCAGTCCCTCCCCGGCCCGCACCGACAGGGACACTCCCCGCAGGGCGGTCTGGGCCCAGGGGGTGCGGTCGGCGTAGGTGTGGCTCACCCGGTCCGCTACCAGCAGCGCCTCGCCGCCCCGGGACCCCGGGCGCCCGGGATGCCCGCCGGGACCGGCGGCGGGGGTGGGGTTCGCGGCGGAGCGGACCGTGGCGCTGGTCGCGCCGGCCGGGTCCGCGGGGAGGAGCCGGGGGGCGGCGAGCAGCCGGCCGGAATCGAGGCAGCGGAGACTGTCGGCGCCGGCGACCTCCTCGAGACGGTGGGTGACCTGGACGACCGAGACCCCGTGGTCCGCCGGGAGGCGGGCGAGGAGGGAGACGATCTCTTCGCGACCGGAGGAGTCGACCATGGCGGTGACCTCGTCGGCGATCAGCAGAGAAGGACGCCGGGCTAGCGCGGAGGCGAGAGCGAGCCGCTGGAGCTGGCCACCGGAGAGCGTCGAGGTCTCCCGGGCCGCCAGGCCGGACAGGCCGACGGTGTCGAGCAGGGCGTCGACGTCCACCTGCCAGCTGGCGGGAAGCCCCCAGACCAGGTCGTCGGCGACACGCACCCCGAGGACCTGGCTCTCGGGCTGCTGGGAAACGAAGGCGGTACCCCCCGGCCGTCCGAGACCGACCGGGCCGGGTCGGACCACCCGCCCCGAGCTCGGGGCGCGCCCGGCCAGGACCCGGGCCAGGGTCGACTTGCCCGAGCCGTTGGGTCCGAGGACCACCGTCCGTTCCCGGGGAGACATCCGGAGGCTGACTCCGGCCAGGGCATCGACCGACGCCCCGGGGTACCGGACGCTCACCTCCTCGAACGCGACCGGCACCGGTCCGGGCGGCGCGACATTCTCCCGGTGGGCTCCGCCCCGCCGGCTGGTCGTCTCCTCCGGGGGTGGGGCCAGCCGGTCCTCGACAGGCATCCGGTCGAGACGTCTGAGCAGGCCCCGGATGTAGTACCAGGTGGTCCAGGTGGCCACCACGGTCACCACGGCGATCACTGCCGGGATCAACGCCCACCACAGGTGCAGGGACGAGTGCACGACCCGGGTGACCGGCCGCAGGTAGGCTCGCAGCGGCCGGATCGTGCCCACCAGTCGGGCGTAGCCGTCCCAGCTGTCGCGCAGGTTGCGGATGGTGAGACGCCGCAGGGGCCCGAAGGCGACCAGGGCGAGGTCCGCTGCCGCTCCGAACAGGGGACCGCAGGCCAGGCCGGCTCCGAGGACCGCCGGCCACCGCCACTGCCGGCGGTGCGCCTGGCCGGCGATGCCACCGACCGCTGCGCACAGCGCGACGGTGGGGACGGGGCCGGTGCCGGCGACGAGGAACGCGACGGTCACCGCCGCGACTGTCGACGCCACCACCGCCCTCGGGCGGTGACGGTGGGCGACGACCGCCATCGGGACGACGGCCAGACCGATCAGGCCGCTGGCGTGGGGGATCAACCAACCAGCGAGCACGAGGATCACGGTCACCCCGGCGAGCACCGAGGCGGTAGCCAGCTCCACCGGCTGCAACGGCCCCGACGGGGTGGGGGCCCGGTCCCCGCCGCCGCCCGGTGGGGTGGGCCAGCCGGCCTGTTCGGGCACCTCAGGTCACTCGCCGGATCGGGACCGACCCGGTGAGCTCCCCTTCGGCGAGGACCCCGGCGATCCGCTCGACGGCGTCCCAGACGTCGACGAAGCGGGTGTAGGCGGCGACCGGGGCGAGGCGCATCACATCCGGTGGCCGGAAGTCGGCCACCACCTGGCGGGAATCGACCAGGCGACGGACCGCCGGCCAGGCGCCGGGGTGGGCTACTGCCAGGTGCCCGGCTCGGCGGGAGGCGTCGGTGGGACTGGCGATCCTGGCGCCGAGGGGAACGAGACGGGCCTCCACCCTCGCGGCGAGCATCGAGACCAGCTCCGAGGTCTTGGCCCACAGCGAGCCGATGCCGACCTCGAGCAGCGGTTCGATCCCGGCGTCGACGGCTGCCAGTCCGACGACGGGAGGGGTGCCGGCCTGGAACCGGTCGATGCCCGCGACGGGCTGGTAGCGCTCAGCCATGGCGAACTGGTCCTCCTGGCCCCACCACCCCCAGATCGGCTGGCGGAGCCCCGACTGGAGCCCCCGGCGGACATACAGCCACGCCGGCGACCCGGGCCCGCCGTTGAGGTACTTGTAGCTGCACCCGACGGCCAGGTCGGCACCGTCGCCGTCGAGGTCGACCGGCACGCACCCGGCGGCGTGGCTCAGGTCCCACAGCACCAGCGCACCGGCCCGGTGGGCTCCGGCGGCCGCTGCCCGCATGTCCAGGAGGGCCCCGGAGCGGAAGTTGACCCCCGAGAGGCAGACGAGAGCCACGTCGCCGGTGACCTCCGGCGCTGCGCAACCCTCCCTCGGGTCGCTGTCCACCCAGCGCAGCTCCCGCCCGGTGCGCTCGGCCAGGCCCTGCAGCACGTACCTGACGGTCGGGAAGTCATGGTGATCTGCGAGGATCACGCTGCGGTCGGGTCGCGCGTCGAGCGCTGCCGCCGCGAGCTTGTAGAGGTTGACGGTGGTCGAATCGGATACGACCACCTGCCCGGGACCGGCACCGACGAGGGTCCCGATCCGATCTCCGACCATCGCCGGGCGATCGATCCACTCCTCCCACGCTCCGACCAGTCGGGTACGCCACTCCTCGAGGACCGACGCCACCCGGATGGGCGCGCTGACCGGCTGGCGACCGAGCGAGTTGCCGTCCAGGTAGATCGCTCCGGCGCCGTCGGGCGCGAAACGGGACCGCAGTCCCGCCAGCGGATCGGCCCGGTCCCGGGCCTCTGCGTCCTCTCGGGTCGCCGGCGGGTTGGCCACCCCCGGAAAGGTACCCGGGACGACCCGCTCAGCACGCTTCGGGTTCCGGGTTCTGGGGTCCGGGGTCCGGACCGGATCCGGGGTCCGGGGTCCGGACCGGGTCCGGGGTCCGGGCAGGGAGCGGCGAGCGCCGGCCGGCCCGCCGGCCTGCCCCGCCCGCCGGTCCCGCCGCCCCACTAGCGTCGGGAGCCGTGCCCGCCGACCCCGAGGTGCCGAGCCCGCCGCTCCCCGAGAGCACCGGGGGACCCGAGGCGACCAGCCGGCCGGTCCCCGGGACGCCCGCTCCCGGTGCCGCCGGGGCGTGGGGCGAGCACCGCCGGCGGGTGGCGTCGCTCGTCGACCAGTACCGGGCGGTACCCCCGGGCCAGCGGGTCCGGCTGGCGAAACGGACATCCAACCTCTTCCGTCCCCGCAGCCGTAGCGGCGTCGGGCTGGACGTCTCCGGCCTCGACAGGGTGCTCGCCGTCGACCCGTCGGAGCGGACCGCCGAGGTGGGCGCGATGACCACCTACGAGCAGCTGCTCGACGCGACCCTCCCCTACGGGCTGATGCCGCTCGTGGTACCGGAGCTGCGGACCATCACCCTCGGGGGGGCGTTGACCGGGCTCGGGATCGAGTCCAGCTCGTGGCGGAACGGGATGCCGCACGAGTCGGTCCTCGAGATCGAGGTCCTGACCGGTGACGGAAGGGTGGTGACCGCCCGCCCCGACGGGGAGCATCGCGACCTGTTCTTCGGGTTCCCGGGCTCCTACGGCACCCTCGGCTACGCCCTGCGGGCCCGGATCGAGCTCGAGGAGGTCGCCCCGTGGGTGCACCTTCGCCACCTGCCCTTCGCCGACGGCGCGGAGGCGGGCGCCACCCTCGGGGAGGTGTGCCGCAGCGGCACGCTCGACGGAGAGCCGGTCGCTTTCGTCGACGGGATCTGGTGGGGCCCCGAGGAGTGCACCCTCACCCTCGGGTCGTGGCAGCAAGACCCGCCGCCGGTGGTCCGCTCCTACACCGGGCAGGCGATCTTCTACCGCTCGGTGCGGGCCCGCTGCGAGGACTGGCTCACCACCCGGGACTACCTGTGGCGCTGGGACACCGACTGGTTCTGGTGCTCCCGGGCGTTCGGGGTGCAGAACCCCGCCCTCCGCCGGGTGGTGCCCCGCGGCCTGCTGCGCTCCGACACCTACTGGAAGATCATGTCCTTCGAGCAGCGCTTCGGGGTGAAAGGCGCCCTCGAGCGGCGGCTCGGCCGTCCGGAGCGCGAGGCCGTGGTCCAAGACGTGGAGGTGCCCCTGGGACAGCTCGGGTCGTTGCTCGACGGGCTCGCCCGGGAGGTGCCGATCGCTCCGGTGTGGATCTGCCCGCTCCGGTCGCGGGACCCGACGCGACGCTGGCCGCTGTACGACCTCGACGCCGGGACCCTCTGGGTCAACCTCGGGATCTGGTCGAGCTGCGAGCTGCGCCCCGGCATGGACCCGGCCCACCACAACCGCTGGATCGAGACCGAGGTGGACCGCCTCGGTGGACGCAAGTCGCTGTACTCGACCGCGTTCTACGACGAGGAACGGTTCTACCAGCTCTACGGCGGGGCCGACTATCGACGGCTCCGGGCGACCTACGACCCCGGAGGTCGCCTCCTCGACCTCTACCACAAGTGCGTCCTAGGAAGCTGACCGACCACGACCCGGAGCCTGCCGATGCCCGAGCCAATCGCCTCTGTCCTCGCCCGCGCGGTGGGACCCGACCTGCCTCTCGCCTTCCGGGCCTGTGACGGCAGCTCCGCCGGCCCGCCCGACCCGGTGGCGACCATCGAGGTCGTAGACCGCCGCGCCCTCAACCACCTGGCCACCGCTCCCGGGGAGCTCGGCCTGGCCCGGGCCTACGTGTCGGGTGCCCTCGACCTGCACGGCGACACCTTCGAGGCCCTCTGCCTGCTGTCGGCCGGTACGGTCGGCTCGCTCGGCTGGGCCGACCGCCTCGAGGTGCTGCGCGGCCTCGGTCCCCGGGTCCTGCGCCCGGTCCCCCCACCCGCCGAGGAGGTCCGCCCGGGGCTGTGGTGGGGACTGCGCCACTCGCTGACCCGGGACTCCCGGGCGATCAGCCACCACTACGACGTGTCCAACCGTTTCTACGAGTGGCTCCTCGGGCCGACCATGGCCTACACCTGCGCCGTGTACCCGCACCCGGGGGCCTCTCTCGAGGACGCCCAGACCGAGAAGGTCGACCTGGTGTGCCGCAAGCTCGGCCTGCGACCCGGCCAGCGGCTGCTCGACGTGGGCTGCGGATGGGGGACGATGGTCCGCCACGCAGCCGAGCACTACGGGGTCTCGGTGGTCGGCGTGACCTTGTCGCGCGAGCAGGCCGAGTGGGGGCAGCGCAGCCTGGTCGAGGCGGGACTGGCCGACCGCGCCGAGATCCGCCACCAGGACTACCGCCAGGTGCGCGAGACCGGTTTCGACGCGGTGAGCAGCATCGGGCTGACCGAGCACATCGGGGCCCGCAACCTCCCCGGCTACGCCCGATTCCTGGCCTCCCGCCTGAGACCCCGGGGACGGCTGCTCAACCATTGCATCACCCGCCCGACGACCACCGGCCCGGTCGCCCACCGTCGCGGGTTCATCGAGCGCTACGTCTTCCCCGACGGGGAGCTGGAAGGGGTCGGCACGATCGTGACCGCCCTGCAGGACGCCGGCCTCGAGATCCGCCACGAGGAGAACCTCCGTGAGCACTACGCCCGCACCTGCGCGGCGTGGAGCGCCAACCTCGAGGCCCACTGGGACGAGGCGGTCGCCGAGGTGGGCGAGGGCCGGGCCAGGGTGTGGCGGCTGTACCTCGCCGGTTCCCGGCTCGGCTTCGTGCAACGCCGCGTCGAGCTGCACCAGGTGCTCGCGGTGCGCACCGAGGGTGGCGATGCGGGCATGCCGTGGCGAGCCGAGTTCGCGCGCCCTGCGCAGCCGGCCCCGGTCGACTAGAAAACCGGCGGGCCTGGCGGCCCGCACAAACGACCATGAACCATCCCTCCCCGCGCCATGCCCGCCACCAGACCCACACCCGTCTCCTCGAGCGGCACCGGCGCCGCTGGCCGCGACGGGTGCTCGTGGCGGTCAACCTCGTCGTGGCCCTGGCCCTGATCGCCAGCGGCTCGGTCTACGGCTACGCCCGCCTCACCCTCGCCTCGATCCGCACCCAGGCCGCACCGGACCTCTCGGCGCCGTCCCTCGGGCCCGGCGCGTACCACGGCC
>JAKABK010000026.1 GCA_021796905.1 Actinomycetes bacterium | reverse complement strand
GGGCTCAGGCCCGCTCCATCAGCCGGTGACGGTCGGTGAAGGCCCGCTCCCGCACCTCGAGGGGCACCCCGGCGGCGGCCAGGGTGGCCTCGACTCGCTGCCAGGCGTCCTGCTTGACCCAATCCGGGCAGGCGGCGAGACCGTCGGCGACGCTCAACGGGTACGGGTAGCCGGGGAAGGCGGCGTCGTCGCAGAGCGCCGAGAGCGCGCCGAGGGAGCGGGGCAGGTCGGTGTCGCCGGGCAGGTCGACCCGGAAGGCGAACCGGGCGTCGGGGTCCAATCGGGCGACGCAGACCGCGAGGCCGGGACCGAGCTCGGGGCGGGTCGCGGCGACCTTCGCCCACCAGGTGGCCCGCGGACCGAAACGGGCGTCGGCTTCGGCCTCGAGCGAGCCGACCAGCGGTGCCCCGCCCCGGGCGAGCGAGGAGTGCTTGGTGACCCCCGCGAGGCGCACCCGTCGGCTCGCCGCCCGTTGCAGGAGGGCGGCGACCCACGCGGCGGGGATCCGCCAGTCGGGCTGGAGGTCCCCGTCGACCAGCACCAGGCCCCCCGGATCGCAGTCCTCGACCGCGGCCGCCGTCGCCCTCCACTCGCCCCAGTCGCGCAGGAGGTTGACGTCGACCGCCGCGTCGGGGTCGACGGGGGCGCCGCTAGCGGCGAGCGTCGCCCGCCCCTCGCCGAGCCCGAGCAGGTGAGCGTCGAGGCGCCCCTCGTCCTCGCTCACGCAGGCCCCGTAGCGCCAGCGGACCGTCGCGGCCCGGGTGAGATACACGTGCAGGCAGGCGGCGTCGGCGACCAGGGCCTGGCCACCGTCGACCGCCCACACGTCGGCCGGGGCGACGGTGCGCTCCAGGGCCCGGAGCTCGACGACCGTCTCGAAGACGAGGTCGCTGCCGGTCGGGTCCGACAGGCGGTCACCTCCGACGGTGAGCAGCTCGGCGAGCCGGTGGGCGGTGCGGTCCAGGTCGGCCACCACCACAGCCTCCCACGTGACGGCCGGATCGAGGACAATGAGGGCGTGCCCCGGGCCATTTGGAGCGGATCGATCAGCTTCGGGCTGGTCAACGTGCCGGTGAAGCTGCTGTCGGCCACCTCCCCCAAGGACGTGCGCTTCCACCAGGTGCACGCCGTCGACGGGGCCCGGATCCGCCAGGTGCGGGTCTGCTCCGCCGACGGGGAGGAGGTCGACTACGCCGAGATCGCCAAGGGCTACGACCTCGGCGGGGGTCGCTACGTGCTCGTCGAGCCCGAGGAGCTGGCCGCGCTCGACCCCGAGGGTGACCGGTCGATCGGGATCGAGGAGTTCGTCGACCTGGCCGCCATCGACCCGCTGTACTTCGAGCACAGCTACTACCTGGTGCCCGACGAGCGCTCCGCCAAGCCCTACGCATTGTTGGTGGAAGCGATGAGCCGGACCGCCAAAGTGGCCGTCGGGCGTTTCGTGCTCCGCACCAAGCAGTACTGGGTGACGCTGCGACCCTACGACGGGCTGCTGGTGCTCGCCACCATGCTCTACGCCGACGAGATCGTCTCCCCGGCCGACCTGGGGGTCGCGACGACCTCCGACACCGCCCCGAGCGAACGGGAACTGTCGATCGCCACCCAGCTGGTCGAGTCGCTCGCCGCCGAGCTCGACCCGTCCCGCTACCACGACGAGCACCGGGAGAAAGTCCTCGCGCTCCTGCAGGCCAAGGCCGAGGGTCAGGTGCTCACCGCGCCGCCCGGCCCGGCGCCGGTGGCTCCCGTCGTCGACCTGATGGCAGCCCTGGAGGCGAGCCTGGCAGCGGCCCGCGCCCGTCCCGGTGGCGGAGGGCAGGACCGGGAGGCGAGCGCTTGAGCCGCCCGGCCCGCACCGTCGAGGTCGGTGGCCGGACCCTCCGGCTCAGCAATCCCGACAAGGTGCTGTGGCCGTCGACCGGTTTCACCAAGGCGCAGATGGTCGACTACTACACCCGGGTCGCGCCGGTGATGCTGCCGCACCTGGCGGGCCGGCCGGTGACCCTCAGGCGGTGGCCCGACGGGGTGGAGGCCGGGTCGTTCTTCGAGAAGAACTGCCCTTCGCACCGCCCGGAGTGGGTGACGACGATCACCCAGGGCGACGTCGCCTACTGCTCGCTCGACGAGCCCGCCGCCCTGGTGTGGACCGCGAACCTGGCGGCGATCGAGCTGCACCCCACCCTCGCCTCCGCACCCGACCTCGACCGACCCCGCGCGGTGGTCCTCGACCTCGACCCCGGCCCGCCCGCCGACCTGCTCAGCTGTGCCCGGGTCGCCCTGGTCCTGCGCGGCGCGCTCGAGCGTCTCGGGCTGTCGGCGTGGGCCAAGACCTCCGGCAGCAAGGGAATCCAGGTGTACGTGCCGACCAACACCGACCTGGGCTACGAGACGACCCGGGACTTCGCCCACCGTCTCGCCCGGCTCGTGGAGTCCGCACATCCCGACCTGGTGGTCACCCACCAGCGACGCACGGCCCGGACCGGCAAGGTGCTCATCGACTGGGCCCAGAACCACCCAACCCGCACGACCGTGTGCGTCTACTCGCTGCGGGCGTGGACGACCCCGGCCGCGTCGACCCCGGTCACCTGGGAGGAGCTCGACGCCGCCCTGGAGGACGAGGAGCGGGGAAGGCTGCGTTTTTCCCCCGAACAGACCCTCCAGCGGATCGCCGGGAGCGGGGACCTGATGGCCCCGCTGCTCGAGGTCACCCAGGAGCTGCCCCGGCTCGCCTGACGGCCTCGGCCGGGCTCAGCGGTCGGGCAGGGGGAGAGGGGTGGTGGTCCAGCGCCGGCCGCCGTCGGCGGTGGAGACGACGAGCAGCGAGCTGCGCCCGCCGGCGCTCACCGGGATCACCGCCGCGGCGTCGGCAGCGGAGGTCGCGACCACCACGTCGGGTGTCCCGGTGCTCTCGGTCGGCTCCCACACCGTCTTCCAGGTCCGGCCACCGTCGACCGATCGGCACACCTGCGTGAAGTCGCAGGTCGCCCACCCGACCCTCGCCGACACCAGCGTCGGGTCCCCGACCAGCTGCGGGTTGGGGTAGGCGCTCCAGTGCCGGCCGCCGTCGCTCGAACGCTCCAGGATCGAAAACGGCCGGCGGTCGGCCAGCTTGGGCACGCCCCGGTACAGCTCGGTCGCCCGGCAGGCGATCACCAGCTCCTCGCCCGCCGCGCCCGGGGGGCCCTCGGGGGCGGCGTAGTCGGGCCACGGGCAGGCGCGGGTCAGGTGCTGCCAGCTCCGCCCGGCGTCGGTGGTCCCCGTCGAGCGCTGTAGGGGGCTGATGGCCTGGATGTAGGCGACGTTCGCGCCGCCCGCGACGAGCAGCCCGTCGGTCCGCTGGCGGCCCGGCACCGGGCTCAGGGTGCTGCCGCTCGCCCTGCCCCGCAGGATCTCGGGCGGGGTCGACGGGTCCGCCGGCTGGGCCAGGCCCCACACCTCGCCGCCGGCGACCGAGAGCGAGACGCCGTAGTCGTAGCCGTTCGGGACGGCGACCGGTTCCCACACGGTCCCGCCGTCGTGGGTGACCCACAGCGCGCCGCGCCCTTCGGAGTCGGCGGCCCAGCCGTCCAGGCCGTTGTGGAACACCATCTCGTCGACCCCGCCGAGCGACGGGCTCGGCCGGACGCTCCAGTGCCGGCCGGCGTCGGTGGTAGACGCCAACCAGGTGTGGCCGTCGGGGCAGGACATCGCCTCGGGGTGGCACTGCTCGATGAGCACCAGCCAGCGCTTCGCGCTCGGGAACGCCGCGCTCACCGCTTGCACCATGCCGGCCATTCCCTCTCCGCCGGTCCGGGCCGTTGGCTGGCCGCCCGGGACGGTGGGGGCCGGGGTGGTCGCCGCCGGGGTCGCAGCGGTCGGAGCCGGGGTGGGGGCCGAGCCGACATCGTGGGTGGCCGACCCGCAGGCGGCGAGCAGGGCCATGCCGGCCGCGGCGGCGAGCATGGCGGCGCCCGAGCGTGGTCGGCGGTAACCGTTCCCGGATCGGATCGTCGCTCTAGCGGATCGGATCATCGCTTCGATGGACGCACCGGGAGCCCAGGAGGTTCCCTACTGGAGGTCCTGCAACCGGACCCTTCCGAGGTGCGCCCGGGGCGCTATCGGGATCAGAACCTGACGGCTGTGAGCTCGGGGTACCACTCCCGGGCCCGTTCCAGGGCCGCCCGCCAACGGTCCCGACCGGGATCGGCGCCGGACGGCTCGATGACCGCCTGGGGCGCCCAGGTGTCGGCGATCTCCTCGACGCTGCCCCAGAGGCCGACGGCGACGCCGGCGAGGTAGCCGGCCCCGAGGGTCGTCGCCTCCCGCTCCCGGCACACCTCGACCGGCCGGTCGCAGGCGTCGGCGAGCGATTGCACGAAGACACGGTTGGCGCTCATCCCGCCGTCGACGCGCAGGGTGGGCGGGGCGACGCCGGCGTCGAGCTCGGCCGCGGCCAGCAGGTCGGCGCCGGAGTGGGCGACACCTTCGAGCACGGCCCGGACCAGTTGGGCGCGTCCGACCCCCCGGCTCACCCCGAGCAGAGCGCCGCGGGCACCGAAGTCCCACTGCGGGGTGCCGAGGCCGGCGAGGGCGGGGACGAACACCGCCCCGGCGGTGTCGGCGACCGACGCCGCCAGCGCCTCGGACTGCGCCGGGGAGGAAAGCGCCTCCAGGTCCTCGACCAGCCAGTCGACCGCCGAGCCGGCGGCGAGCATGATCGCCTCCACCCCCCAGGTCACCTCGCCGTGGCGGGACCAGGCGACGATCGGGAAGCACCCGCCCGGTCCCCGGGTGACGAAGGTGGGGCGGCTCCCGACGCACACGTCGAGCATCGCGCCGGTGCCGAAGGTCGCCTTGGCGAGGCCCGGTCGGGTGCAGCCCTGGCCGACGAGCGACGCCTGCTGGTCCCCGGCGATCCCGGCGATCGGCGGCGACCCGGCCAGAGCGGTGGCCGCGTCGAGCACCCCGGTCGAGTCGACCAGCCGGGGCAGCGCGGTCTCGGGGATGCCGAGGCGGTCGAGCAGGTCCCGGCGCCAGGTCCCGGCGTGATCCCCGAGCAGTCCGGTCACCGCGGCGTTGCTGCGGTCGGTCACGTGGAGCCCGCCGCCGCTCAGGTGCCAGGCGACCCACGAGTCGACCGTCCCGAGCCGGGTGGAGGCCCGCCGGTCGGGGTCGAGGTTGTCGAGCAGCCAGGCGTACTTGGTCGCCGACTCGTTGGGGGACAGCCGCAGGCCGTCGGCCTGCAGCTCCAGGCAGGTCCCGGCGGTGCGCAGGTCCTGCCAGCCGAGCCCGGGACCGAGGGCCCGGCCGGTGCCCGCGTCCCACGCCACCGCCGACGCCCTCTGGGCGGCGATCCCGACCGCGCTCACCGGTCCGGCGGCGGCCAGCGCCTCGGCGGCGGCGTCGAGAGCTGCCGCGGCCAGCGCGTCGGCGTCGATCTCGACCAGACCGGGGAAGGGCACCGACGGCGGGGTGGCCCGTCGGGCGACGTGGTCGAGGATCCCGTCGGGGCGGAGCACCGCCGCCCGGACACTGGTGGTGCCGACGTCTACGACCAGGACAGCGATGGCAGCTCCCCCTCCGGGCGGTGGCCGCCGATGCTAGCTACATGGCGCGCGCCGAGCTGCCGGCGTCGGCGCGCGCAGGCGGCGACCGGGTGTGGCTAGGGCCACGGGGGCGGTCCGAACGTCGAGGGGAGACCGAGCTTGCCGGGGTTGAGGATCCCGGCGGGGTCGAGCGCCGCTTTCAGCGCGACGAGCAGCTCGAAACCGCTCCCGAGGGCGTCGGGCAGGAACCGGCCCCGGTTGATCCCAACCCCGTGGTGGTGGGAGATGGTGCCGCCCAGCGCGAGGGTCGCGGCGGTGATCGCGTCCCACGCCTCCCGGTAGTAGCCCTCGGCGGCCCGGAGCGCGTCGGGCCCCGCGGCCGGGCCGCCGGCGGCGGCTGCCGGCCGGCCGGCGAAGGTGAAGTACAAGCAGGCCCCGTCGGGATATGCGTGGGACTGGTGGGCGGAGACGGCGATGGTCCCCTCGATCGCGCGGACCGCGGCCCGGGCGGTGTCGTGGATCGCCGGCAGCGCCGACCAGGCGGCGGCGACCTCGACGGTGTCGGCGACGATGCCGGCCTCCGCGAGCGATGCGAGCGAGGGCACCTCGTTCCGCTGGGCCGACCAGGCAGAAGCCGGTGCCTCGCCGAGCGGCTCGGCCGCCCGGCACTCCTGCTCGACGACCGCCATCGTCGCCGTCACCAGGCTCGGGTCGGCCTCGTCGACGACGACCAGGACGGCGCCTTGCACCCCGGGGAAGTGGCGGGGCGTCTCCTCGGGGTCGTAGAGGCGCAGCACCGCCGGGGTGGCGCCCCGGCGCAGGACCCTCCGGCAGGCGTCGAGACCTGCATCGAAGTCCGGCCACGCCCACGCGCCACGCTGCTCGCCCCCCGGAGCGGGGCGGGCCCGGAGGCGGACCTCGGTGACCACCCCGAGGGTCCCCTCGGCGCCGACGAACAGCTGGGTCAGGTCCGGTCCGGTCGCCGACCGCGGCGCCCGGCCCCCGGTGCGGACCACCCGCCCGTCGGCGAGCACCACCTCCAGGCCGGCGACCAGGTCCTCGATCTTGCCGTAGCGGGTCGAGTACTGGCCCGCCCCCCGGCACGCGACCCAGCCCCCGACAGTGGAGATGGCCATCGACTGCGGCCAGTGCCCGACGGTCAGGTCGGCCCCGGAGCGGATGGTCGACTCGAGGTCGTCACCCCAGGTGCCGGCTCCGACGTCGACCAGCAGGTCGGTCTCGTGGACGTCGCGGACCCCTGCGAGGCCGGTCAGGTCGAGCGCGACCCCGCCGAAGACCGGCACCGCCCCGCCGCACACCCCGCTGCGGCCCGCCGCCGGCGTGACCGGCACCCCGTCTCCGTGGCAGGCGGCGAGCACCGCGGAGACCTCCCCGACGCTCCCCGGGCGGGCGACAACGGCGGGGACGGCCGGCACCTGTCCTGCCGCCGCCCACCAGACCGACAGCGGCCACCAGTCACGCCCGGCCGGGGCGTCACCCTCGCTCACCGCAGCGCAGATCGCGTCGAGACGGCCGAGCAGGCCCGGGGGCAGCGGGCGCTCCGAGCCGAACCGAGAGACCGGGGGGCCGGGAGGGTCGGGGGAGGCGGAGGAGCCGCGCCGACGGGGCCCGGTCGGTGCTCCGGTCACCGGCTGCCCGCCGGCGAGCGCAGCGCCGCCCGTTCCTGCTCGACACCGGCGAGGTAGCGGTCGACCTCGGAGCGTTGCCGGTCGGGGTCCCAGCCGAGCTCGCCGCCGACGAGCCCGGCCACCCGGGGGGCTGCGGCCGCGGTGGATTCCCGGTCGAGGAGGGCGGCCCGGGTGCGTCGGCAGAGCACGTCGTCCAAGGTGGTGGCCAGCTCTGCCCGGACCGCCCACACCGCCTCCACGCCTCGGTAGGGGAGGCCTGCCACGAGAGGCTCGGCGAGTGACGGGTCCGCCCGGCACATCTGGTCGAGCTCGGCGGCGTCCGCACCGTAGCGGCCCTGGAGGTGACGGCGGGTGGGCGGGTCCGACAGCAGCGGTCCTTCGCTGCCGATCCCTCCCCATCCGGCCGCCCCGACCAGCGGTAGGCGACGGGTGGAGCCGCGGCGCCGGCCGAGGCCGGCGACCTCGGCGGCGGCGTCGACGGTGTCCGCGGCCATCGCTCGGTAGGTGGTGAGCTTGCCGCCGGTGACGCTGACCAGACCGCCGCCGGAGGTCTCGATCCGGTGGCGTCGGGACAGGTCGGTGGTGCGCGAACCGTTCCCGTCGGCGACGAGGGGGCGTAGACCGGCCCAGGTGGAGGACACGTCCCGGGCGGCGAGCCCGGCGCCGGTCGCGGCGTTGACCGCCCCGAGCAGCCAATCGAGGTCGGCGGCGGTGCAGACCGGGTGGTCGAGGTCCCCGTCGTAGTCGGTGTCGGTAGTGCCTACGTAGCTGAACCGCCCGCGCCCGGCGGGACCGTCGGCGCTCGCCGCGTCCCACGGCGCGACGAAGACCGTCCGGTGCTCGCCGGGGACCGGGAGCACCGCCGCCCAGTCGCAGGGGAGCCGCTCGGCGGGGACGCTCAGGTGCACCCCCTTGGCGGGACGGAGCCTGGGGGCTCCCCGGTCCCCGGGGCCCGGCAGGCCGGCCACCTGTGCGGCCCACACCCCGCCGGCGTTGACCACGACCCGGGCGCGCACCTCGGTCCCGTCGGCAAGCGCCACCCCGCCGACGCGGCCGCCGGCACCGGTGAGCAATCCGACCACCGGTGACCGGGTGGCCACCGCCGCCCCGAGGGTGGCTGCGGTCCGGGCGACCGCGAGGGTGAGGCGGGCGTCGTCGGCCTGGGCGTCCCAGTAGACGAAGGCGGCGACGAGCCGGTCGGTGCGCAGGGCCGGCTGGTGTGCGAGGACCTCCGCCTGCTCCACCCGCCGGTGGCGGTGACCGATCCGGGCCCCGCCGCAGAGGTCGTAGGTCCACAGGGCGGTCGAGTACGCCTTGGCGACCCCACCGGGGACCACGCCGTCCCGCCCGAGCAGCGGCACGAGGAACGGGAGCGGACGGACCAGGTGCGGGGCGTTGGTGAGCAGTCGTTGGCGTTCGGCGAGTGCTCCCGTCACCAGGCGCAGCTCGTGTCGAGCGAGGTAACGCAACCCGCCGTGGACCAGTTTCGACGAGCGCGACGAGGTCCCCGACGCCAGGTCGGCGCCCTCGATCAGAGCGGTGCGAAGACCCCGTGACACAGCCTCGAGCGCCACCCCGCACCCGGTGATCCCACCCCCGACCACCACGAGGTCCCAGTGCTCGCCTCCGAGCCGGTCGGTGTCGGCGGCGGCGAAACCGGCTCGCCGCGAACCGGGGCGGGCTGCTGCGACCACGTCGCCAAGCTAGCGGCGGGAAGGCCCCCACCCGGCGGCCACGACCCGCGACAGTCGCACGGGCGGGACCCGGTCCCGTCTGCCACGACCGGACCGATCGGCGTGCGACACCCACCGGGGCGGGTCGCTACCGTGCTCCTCGGACGCAGCGACCTGCTCGGTCGGGCCTTCCCGGTCGAGGTCCAGGAAAACGGAACCGACGACGATCTGATCGAGGTCTGCGCCGACGCCTTCGTCGAGCCGACCACCGGGGCCCGGCTGGGGGAATGACTGGCGAAGCTCGTCGTAGTGGAGCCCCAGCGGTTGCCCCACCCGCGTGGACCGCGGGTCGGGGTGTGGACGCCGGTCGGGGTGTGGACACCGCCAGCCCGGACCGACAGAATGGTGCCCGCATCCCCACCCATCCCCCGCCGGGCGCTCGCCGTCGGCGGCTGGGCCACTACCCGACGAGGAAACCGCCCGTGGACAAGCACCCGACCCCCGGATGGCGCAACCGTGCCGCCTGCCGGGGCGTCGACGCGGACATCTTCTACCCGCTCACCGACGACGACGCCGAGGATGCCCTCGCCATCTGCTCGGCTTGCGGCGTGCGCCAAGCCTGCCTCGAGTGGGCTCTCGCCAACCGGGAGCACGAAGGCGTGTGGGGAGGGGCCACCGAGCGGGAACGGCGTCGGATGATCCGCCAGCGGCGACGCTCGGCTTGAGCCGGTAGATCCCGCTCGGCGTGGGAGACCAGGGGCAGGAGGCGACCCTCGACGACCTCGGCGGCTGGCCGGGGGTGCTAGGACGTCTCGCGCAACGCCAGGACCTCACTGCCGCGGAGGCCGCAGCGGCGCTCGCGGTCGTCCTCGCCGGGGAGGCGACCGACGCCCAGATAGCCGGTTTCGTCTTCGGATTGCGCTGCAAGGGCGAGACCGTCGAGGAGATGCAGGGCCTGGTCCGGGCGATGCTCACCGCCGCCGAACCACTCGAGCTCCCCGAGGATCTACGCGACCGGCTGGTCGACACCTGCGGCACCGGGGGGGACCGCAGCGGCACGATCAACGTCTCGACGATCGCGGCGCTCGTGGTCGCCGGCGCCGGCGTCCCGGTCTGTAAGCACGGAGGGCGGGCGGCCAGCTCCCGGGCCGGGTCCGCCGACGTCCTCGAGGCCCTCGGTGTCGCCATCGGGCTCGGACCCACCGGGGTGAGGGCCTGCATCGAGGACGCCGGGATCGGGTTCTGTTTCGCTCCCCGCTTCCACGCCGCGATGCGTCACGCGATCCCGGTCCGCCGGGAGCTCGGTGTGCCCACGGCGTTCAACTTCGTCGGCCCGCTCGCCAACCCCGCACGAGTCCGTCGACAGGTGGTCGGGGTCGGCGACCCGGCGATGGCCCCGACCATGGTCGGGGTCCTCGTCGGCAACGGGGCGACCCACCTCGCGGTGGTCCACGGCGCCGACGGTCTCGACGAGCTGTCCACGACCGGTCCGTCCAGACTGCTCAGCGCTGACGGTGAGCTGATAGTCGACGCGCGCGACCTCGGTCTCGCGCCGGCGACCCTCGCTCAGCTACGCGGGGGTGACGCGGCGACGAACGCCGGCGCCGCCAGGGCGGTCCTAGCCGGTGAGCCCGGTCCCCACCGCGACGTGGTGGTGCTCAACGCTGCTGCCGGCCTGCTCGTCGGGGGTGCCGCCGATGACCTGGCCGAAGGAGTGGCGCTCGCCGCGGAGGCGATCGACTCGGGTGGAGCCGCCCGGGCGCTCGAGACGCTCGTCGCCCGGTCGCGAGCGGAGGCCGCCGCCGGGCACTGATCGTCGCACGGGCGCTGGCTGTCGCACCCCCTCGTCATGATGTGGGCCCATGAGCTTCACGATCGATTGCGCCGAGTGCGACCAGCAGCACACCCCGACCTGCGAGGACTGCGTGGTGTCGTTCATCTGCGGGAGGGAGCCGGGCGACGCGTTGGTGATCGACGTGGCCGAGGAGCGGGCCGTCCGGCTCCTCGGCCGGGCAGGTCTCGTGCCCCAGCTGCGTCACCGGCGCCGTCTCGATGCAGCCGAGCCGGCGGTGCCGGTCCCCGGGCTCCACGAAGCCGAGGTGGCCAACTGGTAGCTTCGCCACGTTCCAGTCGTTGAGGGCCCGGGAGCGGGCCGCCCGGGAGAGCCCACGGGGGTTTGCTTGCTCCAGCTCCATCTGGTCGGTGCGGACCCCCAATCCCAGGCGCTGCTCCTCTCGGACCGCACCGACGGTCGGGGCGGCCGCTTCTGGGTCAGGGTCGACGAGGGGCTCGCCCGGCAGGTGGCCCGGGCTCTGGCCCGGGCCACCGAGCACGCCGAAGGGCCCGACGGGGCCGGTGAGGTCGACGGGGCCGGTGAGGTCGACGG
>JAKABK010000025.1 GCA_021796905.1 Actinomycetes bacterium | reverse complement strand
CACCGCGGGGAGCTGGTTCCTCTTCGACTACGCCTACTACGGGAACTCGGTGTCAGCCCCGCTCATCGTGAGCAGCGTGCTCGGCGCGTCGGCCACCCTCACCCAGGTCCTCGCGCTCCAGTTGATGGTCTTCACCGTGGCCGCCGTGCCGGGCTACTTCCTCGCCGCGATCTTCATGGACCGCATCGGCCACCGCCGGCTCCAGCTGATCGGCTTCCCGCTCATGGGCCTGGCGTTCTTGCTGATCGGGGTGATCCCCGGGATCACCGCCGCCATCGCCCCCTTCCTGATCCTGTTCGGTATGAGCTACTTCTTCGCCGAGTTCGGGGCCAACACCACGACCTTCGTCCTCTCCGGTGAGGTGTTCCCGACCAGCGCCCGCACGACCGGGCACGGCATCTCGGCCGGGATCGCCAAGGTCGGGGCCTTCATCGGGGTCTACCTCTTCCCGATCATCAAGGACGACCTCGGGGTCAGTGGCGCCTTGCGCATCTCGGCCCTGTTCGCACTGATCGGCACCCTGCTCACCCTCTTGATCCCCGAGCCCGCCGGGCGGAGCCTCGACGACGTGGCCCCCGAGGAAGTGGTGGGCGGCGCGGAGAGGATCGTCGCCACGGCCCCCGAGCCGCTCGGGAGCGTCCCCGGCGGCTCGGGGGCCGGTGCCTGAGCGGCCCGGCACGTGGGGGCTGCCCGGTCAGCCGGTCGGCACCGGAGCCCGCGAGCCCCGGTGCAGGGCTTAGAGTTCACTCCCGGCACAGCGGAGGTTCGCCAAGTGGGCACAGGCTCGTCACCGGAGCGCTTCACCCTGCTCGCAGCTGGCTCACCGGCCGACCCGACCGGCGACGGGACCGCGGCGACGGGCACCGGGGGGGACCTCGGGGGCGGGGTCGCACAGGCGGAGGAGGGGACCTCCCGGCTGGCGGCCGCGCTCGACGTGCTCACCGTCGGTGTCGTCGTCTGCGACGAGCGCGGCACCGAGGTGTACCGCAACCGTGCGGCCGGCACCCCCGGGGACCGTCTCGACGACCTGCTCGCCGAGCGTGCCGTCGGCGAGCTGCTGGAAGCCGCCAGGGGGGGTAGGTGCGCCGAGCGCTCCCTCGACCTCTACGCCCCGGCGAGACGTGACCTGCTCGTCCGGGCCTACCCGATCTCTTCCGCCGGCCGGGTCCTGGGGGCGGTGGCAGTGGTCGAGGACGTCTCGGAGCGACGCCATCTCGACGCGGTCAGGAGGGATTTCGTCGCCAACGTCAGCCACGAGCTGAAGACCCCGGTCGGTGCGCTCAGCCTCCTCGCCGAGACCCTCGACGGCGAGGAGGACCCCGAGGTGGTCACCAGGTTGTCGGCACGGGTGGCGGCCGAGGCCGGGCGCCTCGGCAGGATCATCGACGACCTCCTCGACCTGTCCCGGATCGAGACCAACGAGGCTGCGGCGCGCGAACCGGTCCCGGTCCAACAGCTCGTCGCGGCCGCGATCGAGGCGGTCGGGCCCGCCGCGGCGACCCTCGGGGTCGACCTGCACGCCGGGACCGTGCCCCCCGAGCTGGTCGTGAGCGGCGACCGGCGCGACCTGGTCTCGGCGCTGTCCAACCTGGTCGACAACGCCGTCAAGTACTCCGAGGCGGGATCGGCGGTGCAGCTACGGGTGGGCTCCGACGGCGAGGTGGTGTGCATCGACGTCGTGGACCGAGGTATCGGTATCCCGCAGCGGGACCGGGAGCGGATCTTCGAGCGGTTCTACCGGGTGGACCGGGCTCGCAGCCGCCTGACCGGGGGCACCGGTCTCGGGTTGTCGATCGTCCGTCACGTCGCGGTCAACCACGGCGGGGAGGTGAGGGTCGAGTCCGAAGAAGGCAAGGGCTCCACGTTCAGTCTCGTCCTCCCGGTCCGGGTCGCCGGCGTCGCGAGCGGAACGGGGGAGGCCCGAAGCGATGGCTGAGGCGGTCACCGTCTTGGTGGTCGAGGACGAGGAGAGCTTCGTCGAGGCGCTGGTGGTCGGCTTGAAGCGGGAGGGCTTCCTCGTGAAGGTGGCCACCGACGGCGTGGAGGCGTTGGAGATCTTCGATCGTGTCAGGCCCGATCTCGTCCTGCTCGACGTGTGGCTGCCCCGGCTCTCGGGGATCGACGTCTGCCGGGAGCTGCGGTCGCGCAGTCGGGTCCCGATCATCATGGTGACCGCCAAGAGCAGCGAGATCGACACCGTCGTAGGTTTGGAGGTCGGCGCCGACGACTACGTCACCAAGCCGTACCGGCTCCGGGAGCTGGTGGCCCGGATGCGTGCGGTGCTGCGTCGCAGTCCCTCGGCCGAGGAGCCGCCCCCACCGGACGCGTTGGAGGTGGGGGAGCTGCGTCTCGACCCCGAGCGCCACGAGGTCCAGTTGGGGGGACGGCCGGTCGTCCTGGCGCTCAAGGAGTTCGAGCTGCTCGAGGTCCTGATGGGCAACGCCGGGCGGGTCGTCACCCGGGAGACGCTCATCGACAGGGTGTGGGGGCCGCACTACGTGGGCGACACCAAGACCCTCGATGTCCACGTGAAGCGGCTGCGGGCGAAGATCGAGGACGACCCCTCGCACCCCGAGCGCATCACGACCATCCGGGGGCTCGGCTACAAGTTCGAGGCGGTCCGGGCCGGTTAGGTCCGGGCCGGTTGGCTCCGGCGGCTGTCCACCGGCTCACCGAGCGGTGGTGGAGGGCAGGCAAGCGCCGGCCGGCTCGCCCGACAGCTCCCGGTGACCGGGTACCTACCTGCTCTTCTTGAACAGCTCCCCGAGGGGCCGGTTGAGCACTCCGGTAGAGCCCCGCCGCTTCGCCTCGCTTCCCGGTCGCCCGGCGCGTGGCTCGTCGGCGCCCGCCGGCGACCGTAGCCCGCCGTCCCGGCGCTTGCGGCCCCCGACGGGGGGGCTCGCCTCCCCAGCGGCGCGACCCGGGCCCCCGGGGAGCGTCGGGTTCCCGGGACCGCCTCGCGTACCGAGCCTGCTACCGGCCCGACGTCCGCTCGGCGCGGGGTCGGTGCCGCCCGGCTCGGGGCGCTCGCGTCGACGGCGGATCGCCTTGCTCCCACCGTCCTCGGATGCCCCCCGGTGGAGGCGGAGCGGGATCGGACGGTTGAGGATCGACCTGGACGGAAGGATGTCGTCCTGCTCCGGGCTCCAGCGTGCCAGCGCAGCGGTCTGCGACGGGCCCGGACCGCTGAGGTCGTCAGCACGGTCGCCTGGCGGCCGGCTCCGGTCCGTCTCGCCGGGGCGGTCGCCACCGGTCGGCGGGAGCGTGACGGTGGCTAGCGCGCTGTCGCCGACCGCGTCGAGACCGGGACCCGACCCCGGGGCCTCGGCGAGGATCCCGGGGTGCACCTCGATCCCCTCGAGCCCGGGTTGCTCGCCTGGGGTGCCGACCCCGGGTGCCGGCGAGCCCGTCCCCGTCGCGGCTCCCCGATCGTCGCGATCGGTGCCCGCCCCGGGGACGAGTGCTCCGGCATCGGGCGTGGCTGCAGCCGCTTTCGCCTTGCGAGCCCCCGTCGTCCCGGCCCCGGCGGAGGCCCCGTCCGACCCGGACGCCCCGGGATCGTTCGGGTACGACCCGTTGTTGCCGGGCCCGCTGGGAGCCGACGCGCCGAGCAGGGCGGCGGTCTCGGGGGACAGGGAGGACAGGCTGGGGCCGCGGCGGGTGATCGGGGCTGGAGCGGACAGCGCGCCGCTGCCGAGATCACCCGGTCCGCTGCCGAGATCACCCGGTCCGCTGCCGAGGTGACCGGAGGGATCCCCGTTCTGCCACTGCTCCCCGCTCGCCCACCCGTCGACCTCGAACCAGTTGCCGGAGCCGGTCCCGGACGCACCGGTCGGCTGGTGGCGGCCGGCCGTGGCCGACCGGTCGATCGGGGCGAAGGGCCGCACCGGCGGGGGCAGTTTGGCGGTCTGCGGAGGTTTCACCGCTGGGGGGAGCTTCGCCGGCTGTTCCGCCCCGTCGTCGAGCCCCCGGCGACCGTCTCCGTCGGGGGCGCCGGTCGGGTCTTCCTCCCTGGCCAGCCCCGGACCGCCGCGCTGGGCGGTCGGCCTGCCCCAGCCTCGCAGGACGAGCGCGTCGAGCTCGTCCAGCGCCTCTCCGGCCTCGCCGGTCGTGCCGTGGCGCTCCGGAGCGGCAGGCGGGGCTGCGCCGCCGACGACCGACAGTGGCTGCACCTCCAGGCCCTCGCCCGGGCGGTCGTCGCCGGCGTTCGCCTCTGGTTCCCCGACGAACGATCCGGCCGCGGCTGCGAGCGCCTCGGCCAGGGAGGCCTGGAGCGACGAACGGTCGAACGGGCTCGCAGCCGCCTCGTCGTCTGAGGATGATCCCGGGTAGCTCACCATGTCTGTTCCCATCGGCACCCGGATCGGTCGCCTTGAGCGGAGCTGTCCGGGCTGCCCGGTCGTGGCGCAACTCGCGTCGACCGGGCCCCGGTTCGCCCGCCGGGGCGCCACCCGCCGGGGTGCCACCCGCCGGGGCGCTACCCGCCGGGCAGCTCCAGGTCGATGCGGGCGAGCCACAGCCCGGGCGCGTCGACCTCGGGCGGGGTGGGCAGGTCGGCCGGGGAGCGCCACAGCCGGCCGAGGGCGTCCTCCCCGGCACGCTCGACCACCCCGGCCACGAAGCGCTGGCCGCGCTCGACGCTGGCGGCGTCGAGCTCCACCCCGAACATCTGGGCGGCCGCCCGGACACCGCTGTGGTCCTCGAGCCGTCTCCGGTGGAGGGCTTCGGTCAGCGGTCCGTAGGTGTCGATCAGGCGTCGCCCGGCTCGCTCCATCACGTGGTCGACCCAGCCGGTGACCACCGACAGCAAGGAGTTGAGCGGGACCTGCAGACGCCGCTGGGTGTCGTTGCGCATCTCGGCGAGGAGCGAGGCGGGGTCACCGAGGGCGGACTGGAGCGAACCGAGATCGCTCGGGTCGAGACCCGAGAGCCGCTCCTCGAGGAACCCTGCGTCGGGTTCGAAGGCGTCGACGTAGTCGCCGACGAGCCGCTCGACGCGCTCCCGGACATGCGGCCTGCCGAGGACGGTGTGGTGGGCGACCTCCCGGAGGCACACCCACAGGCGGACGTCGTCCGGCGGCAGGCTCCACTCGGTGGCGAACCCGTCGATGCCCGAGGGGACCACGAGCAGCTGGGGTCCGGCCGGTCGGGGCATCGGGAGGTCGTACTGGCCGAGCGACCGTCGGGCGAGCTCGCCGACCATCGCACCCGACTGCATCCCGAACAGCAGCGGCCCGAGCAGCCGGGGCAGGTTCCCGAACATCGCCGCCATCGGGTCGGCCCCTGTCGCGCCCGGGTCGTCTCCCCCGGCCGGCGGCGCAGCCCCCGGGCCGAGCAACCCACCGAAGGAGCCGAGCAGCCCGCCGAGGTCGCCTGGGGCGATCCCGGCTGGACCCTCCCCTGGAGGAGGGGTCATCGAGCGGGAAGCCGCCGACGCGAGCCGTTCGAGCAGTGGCTTCCAGGCTTCCAGGGTGAGCCGCGCCCACTCGCTCGGAGTGGCACACCGCAATGAGAGCACCGAGCCTCCCGGCAAGCCCGACTCCTCGCCGATGTGGAGCTCGGCTACCCGCAAGAGCTCCTCGAGGCGCACCCGGGCCAGCGGGTCGACGTTCACTTCGGGCTGGCCGCCCGACGCGGCCCACTGGGCGAACTGCCCTGCCACCTCCCAGTTGACCGGTCCCGGGGAGTTGAACAACCTCGCCAGGTCCCGCATCAGGTCCCCGAAGGGACCCCCCGAGCCGTACTGCCCGAACGAGCTCATCGGTCCCGGGTGGCTGTGTTGGTCCCCACTCGGGCATCGTAGGGCGGTGAGCACCGTTGTCGTCACCGGGATCGCAGGATCGCTCGGCCGCAGGGTCGCCCGGCTCCTCGCCGGCCGGGAAGACGTCGACCGGGTGGTCGGGATCGACTCGGCACCCGAGCCTCTCCTGCCTGCCGGGGTCGAGTACCTCCGGATCGACCTCGCAGGCGGCGACGACGTCGAGGCGCTGCTAGCCGGCGTCGCCGGGGACGCCGACGGGATCATCCACCTCGCCTGGAGGGTGGCGAGGTCCCGACGCCCGTCGTCGGCTGAACGGCGGGCCGTGGCAGGAGCCAACCACCTGGCCTTGCGACGGGTGTTGTCCGCTGCGGAGTCGGCGCGCCCGGCGTCGTTGGTCCACCTCTCGAGCGCCACTGTCTACGGGGCGTGGCCCGACAACCCGGTGCCGTTGCCCGAGTCGGCGCCGCTGCGGCCGAACCCCGCCACGGACTTCGCGGTCGGGAAAGCCGACGCCGAGCGCATGGTCGCCGAGTTGGCCGGAGCTCTGCCGGGGGTGGCGGTAGCGATCCTCCGGCCGGCGGCGACGGTCGGGTCCACCGGCCCCCGGCTCTACGGGGCGCTCGGGGGGACCGCCGGGCCCCGCCCCGGGGACCTCAGTGCCTCCCGGAGGGTCCAGTACCTCCACGTCGACGATCTGGCCGGGGCGGTCGTCGCGGCCTGGTCGTCCCGGCTCCGGGGGGCCTACAACGTCGCCCCCGACGCCGGGATCACCGAGGCGACGGCCCGGTCCCTCGCCGGTGGGATCGCCCGGGTGTCGGTGCCCCCACGGATCATCGGGCCGCTCTGGTCGATCGGGTGGTCACTCGGTGGCCGGGGGGTGCCCCGCGACGCCCGCCAATACGCGCTGGCACCCTGGGCGGTGGCCGGGGACCGCCTGAGAGCGGCTGGCTGGTCGCCTCGCTACACCAGCGAGGAGGCGTTGGTCGCCGCCGATGTCAGGCCCCGCTGGGACGACCTCCCCCCGCCGAGGCGCCAGCGCTACACCCTCCTCGGAGCTGCCAGCTCGACGGTGGCGTTCGGGGGGATCGCGGTCCTGTTCGTCCGCTGGCGGCACCGCCGGGACTGACCGTCGGGCCCGGCCGGTCGGCGCCTGGTCGGTGGGCCCGGTCGGGGGATCATCCCGGCCCGGGCGCGCCCTCGACGGTGATCCGGGCCCGGTGGAGGTGGGCGCGGTCCAGGTAGGCGATGGTGGTGGGCTGGTCGGTCCGGGCTGCCGCGAGGACGCTCACCAGCTGCCCCGCCGAGGTCACCTGCTGGCCGTCGAAGCTGGTCACGATGTCGCCGGATCGCAGGCCGGAGCGGTACGCGGGGCTGTCGGCGGCGACAGAGTCGATGGCCGCCCCGCCGGCGATGTGGAGCTGTGCCGCGGTGGTCGTCGACAGGTCGGTGGCGTCGAGCACGCCGATCCACGGGTCGACCGGCTTGCGGCCGGCGATGATCTCGGTGGCGACCCTCTCGGCGGTGTCGATCGGCACCGCGAAAGCGACGCCTTGCATGCTCGCGGCCACCGATGTCAGGTCGGTGTCGATCCCGACCACCTCGCCGGCACGGTCGACGAGCGCCCCGCCGTCGGCGGGTGGGGCGACCGTCAACCCGGTGATCGCCAGCATCCCCTGCAGGTCGTAGCCGCCCGGGCTCTGCAGCTCGGTGTCCAGCCCGCTCAGGTTGCCGGGAGCGACGCTCGCCGGCCCGGTGCTGCGCGCTGCGACGGCGAGCACACCCGAGGCGACCTGCAGGTCGGCAGCGGAACCGAACACCGGGATGGGGTGGCCGGCGCCGGAGACCCGCACCACGGCGATCCCCGAGACCGGGTCGGAGCCGATCACCGACCCCCGTTGGCGGGTGCCGTTCTCCCACAGCACGCCGACCCGGTGATCGCCGCTCACCACGTCGGCGGCGGTCAGGATGTAGGTGCTGTCCTGGAAAGCGGTGTAGACCACCCCGGTGCCCATCTGGCCGCCGGCGTCGATCCCCACCAGGCACGGGGCGACGGCGTTGGCGACCGCCGGCCAGCTGCCGTTCGGGTCGGCGGCGGAAGTCGTCGCGGCAGCCGTGGTGTCAGGGCTCGCCACCGGTACCGGCACCGGCACCGGTTCCGGTTGGTGCACGAAGATCCCCGTCGCCATGCCCAGCCCGGAGGCGAGCAGGGCGCCGAGCACGCCGGCGAGGATCGCCGAGGTCCAGGTGCGCCCGGTGACGGAGCGCCTCCATGTCCTCCCCGTGCTCGCCGTACGGGGAGGGCCGATCTCCGAGGGGTGCCGCCACAAACGGTCCTCTGGTGGGAGCCAGGCCCACCGGGGGCCTTCGTCGTCTCGCCCTTCTTCGGCCTCCACGTCGGCGAAGGTTACCGAGCTGCTCCCCGGAGGGCTCGTCGCCCGAAGCGGTCCCGGGGGGCGCTGCGGGGCCTTAGCATTGGGGGCGATGGCAGACCCGCAGGACTCCGACGACTGGCTCGGGCTGATCGGCGACCGTCTGCCGGTCGCCGAGGCGGCCCGGTGGGTGGAGCGGTCCGACTGCGGGGCGGTGGTGGTCTTCACCGGTTTGGTACGCGACCACGCCGAGGGTCGGAGCGGGGTCACGAGCCTCGAGTACGAGGCCTACCCCGAGGCGGCCCTGGCGCGCATCGCGGAGCTGGCCGCCGAGGCCCGGCGACGCTGGGACCTCGGGCGCCTCGCCTGCCTGCACCGGGTCGGCCTCCTCGGGGTCGGCGAACCGGCGGTGGTCGTCGCTGTCTCCTCGGCGCACCGCGACGCCGCTTTCGACGCCGCCCGCTGGTGCATCGACACGCTCAAGACGTCGGTGCCGATCTGGAAGAAGGAGACCTGGGAGGGCGGGCGTGACTGGGGCACCGGGTCCCGTCCGCTGGGGGAGGTGCGACGATGATCGGTGCCCTCCAGCTCCACCTCGGGCCGCTGTACTACCTCGTGGTCCCGGTCGTCGTGGCCGTGGTCCTGATCGTTTTGGTGGCGCTGCGTCATCGCCGCCCCAAGTCCTTGGAGGCCAACGTCGAATCGTTCAGCCGTGGGCTGCAGGCCCTCTCGCCCGGGGGGCACCCCGGCAAGCGTCGCGGCCGGCGCACCCCGCTACCGGCGGTCACCCCGCCCCGCCCACCGGCGCGCACCGTCGGCCCCACCGCACCGGCGCCCCGGCGCCCAGCGGTGGTCACCTCGACCCCCCCGACCCGCCGGTCGGCCGCCGGGTCGTCCACCTCGGAGGTAGCGTCCACCTCGGAGGTAGAAGGTGGCTAGGGACCTCGCCATCGACCTCGGCACCGCCAACACCCTCGTGTACTCGCGGGGGAGGGGGATCGTCCTCAACGAGCCGACGGTGATCGCCCTCAACTCCCGCAGCCAGGACGTGCTCGCGATGGGACGCGACGCGTGGCAGATGATCGGCCGGACCCCCGGCTACATCGTCGCGGTCCGACCGCTCCGCAAGGGGGCGATCACCGACTTCGACATCACCCAACGGATGATCCGCCTGCTGCTCGAGCGTGCCGGGGTGTCCCGCTTCAACCGACCCCGAGTGCTCATCTGCGTGCCTTCGGCGATCACCGAGGTGGAGCGTCGGGCGGTCGAGGAAGCGGCGCGGGGCGCCGGCGCCAACGGCGCCTACCTGATCGACCAGCCGATGGCGGCCGCCATCGGCGCCGGCCTGCCGATCCACGAGCCGCTCGGCAACATGGTCGTCGACGTCGGGGGAGGTACCTCGGAGACCGCGGTGATCTCCCTGGGGGGGATAGTCGCCCTGGAGGCGATCAGGGTCGGGTCCTTCGACATCGACGCGTCGATCCAGACCTACGTCCGGCGCGAGTACGGGATCGCCATCGGGGAACGGACCGCCGAGGAGATCAAGGTCGCGATCGGCAGCGCCTGGCCGCTCGAGGAGGAGATCAAGGCCGAGGTGCGCGGCCGGGACCTGATGAGCGGGTTGCCGAAGACGGTGATCCTCTCCCCCGAGGAGGTCCGGGGCGCGATCGAGGAGCAGGTGGGTGCGATCGTCGACTCGGTGGTCAAGTGCCTCGGGGCCGCGCCGCCCGAACTGGCCCAGGACCTGATCAGCCAGGGGATCCACCTGGTGGGCGGTGGCGGGATGCTGCGCGGCCTCGACCGTCGCCTGGCGGAGGAGACCGCCCTGCCGGTGCACCTCGTCGACGCTCCACTCGAGTGCGTGGTGCTCGGCGCCGGCAAGTGCCTGGAGGAGTTCGACGCGGTCAAGGACCTGTTCATGTAGCGAGCAGGTCCTCGGCGGCCTGGCGCACCTGCCAGTCCCGGTCCTCCAGGGCGCGCTCGAGGGCTGCTTCGACCTCGGCGCCGGCGAAGGGTGCCAGGGCGATCACCGCCCGCCGGCGGACCGTCGGCTTGTCGGAGAGGGCGGCGAGGATCGCGGGGAGCGCGGCTCGGTCGCCGATCGCTCCTAGAGCCGCGACGGCCGCCTCCCGGCAGCGCGGGTCGGGGTGTTGCGCGCAGACCCGGGCCAGGGCGGGCACGGCGGGGCGCCCGGCTCCCCCGGTCTCCCCGAGAGCGGAGCACGCTGCTTCGACCACCGACGCGTCCGGGTCGGCGGTCAGCCCGATGAGGGTCGCCGGGTCCCCGGCCAGCTCCGCCGCCCGCCGGCGGACCAGCGGCGAAGCGTCGCTCACCGCGGCGGCGACGGTGCCGTGACCCAGCCGTCCCATCCGTCGCAGGGCGCCTAGCGCGGTCGCCCGGACCTCCGGGTCGGGGTCCCCGAGGGCGGAGCGGGCGGTGGTCTCGTCGCCCCGGTGGCCGGCCATCGCGACGCTCCGGCGCCGCTCGAGGGCACGGGTCCCGGGGTCGGGCCGCCGGTCGGTGCCGGCCATTCAGCCCCCGGGGGCGTGCATGGCGACCGACACGCCCGACAGCGCCCCCGCCGGCGGCTCGGCGGCGATCGCCTCGAGCACGGCGGACAGCACGGTCAGCTCCTCGGGGGAGGTCGCCCGGTGCCCGGCACCGACCCGGTAGCGGGTCCGTCGGTGGCTCACCGCTCCCTGCCAACTTCGCAGGGATGGCAGGCTGTCCAAGTCGGTGGCGTCGAGCCCCGGCGCCGGGCGACGCCCCGGGGAGCCTGCGACGAGGTGTCACGCGTGTTCTCTACAGGATCGAGGTTAGCAACCGGCGGCTCCGGGGGGCCGACCCTCGAGCGTCGGGTGCTGGGACGGTGAGCCCCGGGGCGGGGGTAGCGTCAGGGCGCCGGAGACGTTGGGGCGGTCCCGGTACGGTGGCGGCGGTTGTCGTCCTCGCCCTGATAGCAGCGGGGATCGGGTGGTCCTGGGTGCAGTCAGGTGGTTACTACACCTACGATCCGGGCGACGCGTTGCCGGTTACCGCCAGCCCGACTTGCGTCACCTCCGGGGGCAACCCCCACCTGCGAGGGGGTGGCCTGTGCGCCCGGGTGCTGCTCCCGAGCCGACGGGCGCACACCGACCGCGGGAAGGTGCTCATGGTCGACGTCCTGGTCGGCCAGACCACCCCCTGGCAGTACGCGCTGGCGCGCCTCGGGCTGCTCGACACCTTCTACCCGGCGGCCGTGCTGCACCGGGCCGACGCGGTGCTCGGCGGGGCGCCGGCTACGCAGTTCACCTGCCAGGGGGTCCAGGAGATGGACCAGGCGACGACCGACGCCCCTGTGGCGGCACTGCGCCGGCTCGGCTACCGGGTCAGCTCCACCTACCACGGGAGCCGGGTGTTCCTCGTGCAGGCCGGGTCCCCGGCGGCGCGCGCCGGGGTCCACTGCGGCGACTCGATCGTCGCGGTCGACGGGCACCCGACGCTCACCACCCC
>JAKABK010000024.1:5618-11662 GCA_021796905.1 Actinomycetes bacterium | reverse complement strand
TCGATGGTGACGACCGATAGCCGACCCTCCTCGGCGAGAGCGGCGCAGATCGACGGTCCGATAGCCACCCGGGCGGCTTCGAGCAGGCTGTCGGGGTCCTTGGCGACCCGCGCCTGGTCGGTGACCGCCTCGACGATGCGGCCGAGGTCACGGATCGCCGCGTGCTCCTCGAGCAGACCGCGCAGCACACCGTGCAGGTCCGACAACGAGACCGACGCAGCGGTCATCTCCTCGACCACCGCCGGGGAGCGGGCCTTGAGGCCGTCGACCAAGACCTTCACGTCCTGTCGGGAGAGCAGGTCCGCGGCGTGGGCGCGGGCCACCTCGGCGAGGTGGGTGGTGACCACCGAGGAACGGTCGACGACGGTCACACCGAGGACGTTGGCGAGGTGTCGCTGGTCGGGGCCGATCCAGCGGGCCGGGCCACCGAAGGCCGGGTCGGTGGTCGGCTCCCCACCGAGCGAGTCGATCCCCGGGCCGAGGGCCAGCAGGCGCCCGGGGGGCACCTCCCCGTCCCCGACGTCGACGCCGTGGACCCTGATCCGGTACCCGGCCGCGGGGAGGTCGAGGTTGTCGCGGGTGTGGACCGGGGGGATCACCAGACCGAGCTCGCGGGCCAGGCTCTTGCGCAGGGCGCGGACCCGGGAGAGCAGGTCGCCGCCTCTCTCCTTGTCCACCAGGTCGATCGCGGCCACACCCAACTCGAGCTCGAGCGGTTCGATGCGGGCCTCGGCCGCGAGCACCTCCGCTCGCTCGACTGCGTCGACGGGCTCGGGGACCTCCTCCGGCTGGTCGTTGCCTGCCGGGCCCGGTAGCCGACCGGCCAGGAGAGCCACCCCGGCACCGACGACCACGAAAGGGATCTTGGGCAGCCCGGGGACCGCGGCCAGCACGAGCATGATCACCCCGGCGGCGCGCACCACCGCCCGGTAGCGACCGAGCTGGGTGTAGAAGCTGTGCCCGAGGTCCTGCTCGGTCGCCGCCCTGGTGACGATGATCCCGGTGGAAAGCGACCGGAGCAGAGCCGCTATCTGCGAGACCAGCCCGTCCCCGATCGACAACAGGCTGTAGGTGGCGATCGCCTGGGAGATCGGCTCGTGTTTCACCAGCACACCGGTGGCCAGCCCGCCGACCAGGTTGACCACGACGATCACCAGCGCAGCGATCGCGTCGCCCTTCACGAACTTCGAGGCCCCGTCCATCGCCCCGTAGAAGTCGGCCTCGTCGGCGACCTCCTGGCGGCGACGTCGGGCGGTGACGTCGTCGATCAGCCCGGCGTTCAGGTCGGCGTCGATCGCCATCTGCTTGCCGGGCATCGCGTCGAGGGTGAAGCGCGCGGCGACCTCGGCGACCCGGCCGGCGCCGTTGGTGATCACCACGAACTGGATGATGATGAGGATGAGGAAAACCACCGACCCGACGAGCAGGGACCCGCCGACGACGAAGTGCCCGAAGGACTCGATGACCGACCCGGCGTAGCCGTGGAGCAGCACCAGGCGGGTGACGCTCACGTTCAGCGCCAGACGGAACATGGTGGCGATGAGCAGCAGGGTCGGGAATATCGAGAAGTCGAGGGGTCTGCTCACCTGCATGGCGGTGAGCAGCACCACCACCGCCGCCGCGATGTTGGCGGAGATCAGCAGGTCCAGCACCCAGGTCGGGAGGGGGATGACCAGCATCGCCACCACGGCGATCACGAGGATCGGGACGGCGAGAGTCGGGACCGACCGACGCTTGCCGGGAGTCGAAGGCATCGAGGTCTTTCTTCGGAAGCTCGTGGTCGGCACTGAACCCGCAGCAGCGTCCCCGGCGACCCGCAGGGTCAGGGCTCAACCCGGGGAGCCCTGGGGCCGATCGGGAGGGGATGGCGGAAGCACCCGACCGGGAACGCGGTGACCCCACCGGCTCGCTGTGGACCGACTACGCCGCGCACCGCAGCCTCGACAACCGCAACCGACTGGTCCTCGTGTACTCCCCGCTCGTGAAGTGGGTCGTCGGTCGGCTCTCACCCGAGCTGCGCAAGCGGGCCGACCCCGAGGACCTGGTCAGCTACGGTCTGATGGGGCTGATCGACGCGGTGGAACGTTTCGACCCCACCCCGGGCTTCAAGTTCCAGACCTACGCCGTCCCCCGGATCAAGGGGGCGATCATCGACCAGTTGCGCCAGCTCGACCGCCTGCCCCGCCAGGTGCGCTCCCGGGCCCGTCACCTGAACGAGGTCCGCTCCGAGCTGGAGCACCGCCTAGGTCGTCACGCCAGCCGACCCGAGCTGGCCGAGGCGGCGGGGATGACGATCGGGGTCCTCGAAGCGGTCGAGATGCACGTCGCGACGGCGCCGGTCGGCCTCGACGAGAGCGTCGAGGCCGACGCCGGACCGGGCTACGAGGACCAACGCTTCGAGGAGGTCCTGGAGACCCTCGACGGGGAGCTCGCCCTCCGGCGGCTGCGGGTCGCTCTCGCCGAACTGCCCGAACGTGAGCAGTCGGTCGTGAGGCTCTACTACCTCGAGGGGTTACGCCTGGTGGAGATCGGGGAGATCCTCGGGGTCACCGAGAGCCGGGTCAGCCAGCTGCGCTCCCAGGCCGTCTCCCGGCTCCGGGTGCTGCTCGACGCCCCGCCGGCGGAGCGCTCGGCGCCGGGCTGGACGGCAGCGCCCGCCTCCTGAGCCGGCGAGCGGAGCGGGCGGTCCTGTTCACAGCTCGGTGACGACGATGCTCGGCGGGCGGGTCGGTCCGGCCGCGCGGCGCAAACGGGCCAGGCGGACCGCGACCTCCTCCCGGCGGGCGGTCAGCACCGCCTCGGCGTCGCGGGTGGCGGCCAGGACCCGGCGGGCCCGGGCCTGCAGGTCGGGTGGGACCGGACCCGGCGGCGGGGTGCTGACCGGCGGGCCGCCCGGGCCGTGGGCTCCGAACGGGGTCGCCGCCCGGGCGGCGGCCTCATCCAGCCAGCGGGACCAGTCCACGCTCCACCTGTTCGACGGCCCCGGCCCACGCGGCCCGGAGCGGTTCGAGCACCTCGAGGCAGCCGCGTACCGCTTCGGGGTCCTTGGCGAGGTTGGCCCGGATCAGCTCCCGCTCCAAGTACGCGTACAGCTCCAGCAGGTCCCTGCCGGCCCGGAAACCCTCCGGGTCGAGCGAGGTGCGCAGGACGAGGATGATCTGCTGGGCGTGGACCAGCGCCTCCGACGCTACATAGAGGTCTCGGCGGTCATCGAGAGCGTCGAGGGCGACGTGCAGGTCGGCGGTGAGCCGCTCGTAGAGCGCGACGACGAGCTGCGGGCCACTAGATGTCTCCGCGGCCCGGCTGCGGTACGCGACGGCGGTGTCGGTCATGGTCAGCCTCCCTGGGTGGTTCCGGTGGAAGTGGATGACGAAACGGTGGTGGAGCCGCCGAGCGCGGCCCCGAGCATCGCCCCTTGGCCCTTGATCTGGGCGAGGGAGGTCTCGAGGTGGTTGAACTCCTGGACGAGCATCGCCTGCTCCTGGTTGACCACCTGCTGCTCGAGGGTGATCTGTTGGGTGAGGTTCCCGGAGTCGGCCTGCAGGCCGGCGATGCTGGTGGAGACCAGCCCGCCCCCCGGAGCGGTGGCGCTCGAAGCGAGGCTGGCGAGGCCCTGGGCCAACCCGGGGGTGTAGTCGAAGCTCCCGATCGTGGTGGTCGAGGCGACCGACGGTGTGGTAACGAGGAGGGCCAGTCCACCGAGCTCCGGAGCACCTGCGGGAACGGCCAGGATCTGACCGGTGCCCACCGCGGCCACTCCGTCGATGGTGCCGGCCACGTCGGTGCCGCTGAACGGCGATGAGGAGGCCAGCCCGAAGGCGTCGGTGCCCGACGCCGAGACGGTGAAGCTCTGCGCCGAACCGTACCCGGCCGAGACGATCCCGACGGTGGTCTGACCGGAGCTGTTGGTCGTGAGCTCGGCGGACAGGTCCATACCCGCATTGGCGAACGCGGTGTCGAGCCCGGAGACGACCTGGGAGAGGGTCTGACCCGAGGAGAAGCTGTAGGTCGCGGTCGTGGAGCCGTCGGTGACGCTGTAGGCGCCCGACGAACCGACCGTGGAGCTCCCGGAGCTGAAGCCGACGGTGCCGATGTCGGTCGCCTGGGTGGCGGCGTGGGAGATCGACACGCTGTAGCTGCCTGGAGCGGTGCCGTCGGTAGCGGCGACCAGGCTCACCTGACCGGCGTACGCCGAGGAGGAGGGGTCCCATGTCCCTCCCTGGCTGAGCATCGCGGACACCGCGGAGGGATTGGCGTCGTAGGCGGACACGAACGCCGTGGAGTCGAAGGTCAGGGTCCCCTTGGAGGTGAGCCCGATCCCCGCTGCCGCCGCCCCCGAGCCGAGCGAGGAGACCCCGACGGCCTGACCGACGACGGAGAGGACCTGGTCGGCCAGTTCGGAGAGCCCGTACTGACCGTTGAGTGGTCCGGCGGTCCCGGTCGTCTGGTTGTAGGCGGTGTCCTCGGCGATCTGGGAGAGCACGGCGTTGGCGGCGTCGACGAGGGCCTTGACCTTGGGGGCGGCCACCGTGCCGTCGGGAGCGACGGTGACGGTCACCGGGGAGGTGCTGACCGACGCGACCTGGACGCTGACGCCCGGCAGGAGACCGGTGAAGGTGTCGGTCTGTGAGTCCACCTGGGGTCCTCCGCTGCCCCCGACCGAGACGATCGCGTCCTGTGCTGCGGTCGCGGTCTCCATCGCCCCGAGCGACGACGAGGCGAACGCCTGGGGGTCGATGGTCACCGCGCCCTCGGTGCCGGTCGCCTGGGAGGTGATCTCGAGGGCGTAGCCTCCGGAGGCTAGCTGCACTGCACTGGCGCTGACCCCCAACCCGGAACCGTCGATGGCGTCCACCACCCCTCCGAGCGAGCCGCCCTGGGTGGACAGCAGGTCCGCGGTCATCTTCCCGGTGGCGAGCCCGCCTTGCACGCCGACCGTGACGCTGCCCCCGGTGCCCGAGGTCAACGAGAGGGTGGTGGTGCCCGACCCGGGGATGGCGGTGACGGTGTTGGCGGTACCGTCGACGTTCACCACGGCATTGGTGCCGGTGGCGGCCGTGCTGGAGGTGGACAGCCCGAGTGCGCCGAGGGCGGTTCCGCCGGTGACCTCGAGGGTGGCTGCCGATCCCTGCTCGGTGGTGGAGACCTGGAGCTGCCCGGAGCTGCCGACCTCGGCGGTGAGGGTCCCCCCGGATGCCTGTGCGAGGGCGGTGGCCAGTTGGGATGGGGTGTAGGTGCCGGCGGCCAGGGTGTAGGTCACCGCCGAAGCCCCGTCGAGGCTCACCGAGATCGTGTCGTTGCCGGTCCCGATGGTGGTGCTGGGAGCCGGGGCGGTGCTGCCCTCGACGGTGGCGCCCGCCGACGCCTGGGTGACCTCGATCGTGTGGGAGCCGGTGGTGAGCCCGCTGCCGGCGTCGATGCTCGTGATCCCGAGGGCAGCCCCTCCGACCCCGATCATCAGGGTGGAGCCGGCGACCACGTCGCTGGTGGACGCCACCGTTCCGGAAGACACGAGCGACTCGGCCTGGGCGAGCTGGTCGACCACGAAGCTGGTCGATCCGGGTGTCGCCGACGACCCGGTGGTGGCGGTGGCGACCGCCGGGTCGGAGCTGGTCGCCGAAACCGAGCCTGCCAGGGCCCCGGGGGCGCTCAACGCCGCCGCGGCGCTCTGCAGTGTCTGCAGGTCGCTGCGGAGGGTCTGCCAGGCGCCGATCTGGGCCTGGTCGGTCTTCTGCTGGGCCTGGAGGTCCCGGAGCGGGGCGCTGTAGCTCTGCATCAAGGCGCTGATGATCGCTGAGGTGTTCAGCCCCGACTCGATGCCCTGGAACGACAGCAATGGCTGGTAGCCCGATCCGACCGTTGTGAGCGAAGACATGGACGACACTGCTACTCCTCCTCTGGTTCCGTGGCTCGGGGGCCCGGGCGCTGGCACCCGGACCCCCGCTCGGGGCGGCTAGTGCGCCTAGATGAGCTTCAGGGCGAGCTGCGGCAGGGACTGGGCCTGGGAGAGGACCGCGACCCCGGCCTGCGCGAGCAGCCGCGCC
>JAKABK010000024.1:0-5608 GCA_021796905.1 Actinomycetes bacterium | reverse complement strand
GGAGGTGAACTTGCTCGACGCCTTGGCGACGTCCACGTTGACCAGTTGGGAGTTCGCCGCGTAGACGTTCTGCTGGGTGACGGTCAGGTTGTTGACGATCGTCTGCAGCTGGTTCTGGGTGGCGCCGAGTGTGGCGGCCTCGCTGGCGAGGGTGCTGATGGCAGCCTGGACCGACGACATCGCCGCCAGGGCACTCGCCTGGGTGCTGATCGCCGCGGAACCGACCCCCACACCGAGGCTGGTGGCGTCGGTGGCGTGCAAGGTCACCCCGAGCGAGTTGGCCGTCTGGTCGTACGCGCCGACCTGGAAGGTCATGCTGTAGGACCCGTTCGACACGAAGGTCCCGGCGGTGGCGGTGCCCCCGAGGAGGTTGACCTGCCCGTACTGGGTGGTCTGGGCGATCTGGGTGAGCTCGTTCTGCAGGGAGGCGAACTGCTGCTGGTTGGCGGCGAGCGATGCGCTGTCGTTGGTGCCGTTGGCCGACTGGGTCGCCAGGGTGTTCATCTGCTGGAGGATCTGCATCTCCTGGTTCATCGCGCCCTGAGCTATCTGCAGCAGACCGGTCGCGTTCTGGGCGTTGGAGATCGCTGCGTTGGAGCCATTTGATTGGGCCTGCAGGTACTGGGAGATCACGTAGCCGGCGGCGTCGTTGGCGGCGGTCTGGATCCGCAGCCCAGAGCTCAGCTGGGAGACGGTGGTCTGCAGGTTGCTCTCGGTGGCGTTGAGGTTGTTCTCGGCGATGAGGGCGGCGACGTTGCCGTTGATCGAGATCATTGGATCGATGCTCCTTCGTGGTGGTGGTGCCCGGCGGGGCCGGGAGAGCGTTCCGTGCTCCGGGGCGATCAACGGCGCGACGCTCCCGGCACTTGAGAGTGGTTCAGCTCGCCGCTGCGGTTGCCGACGCGAGACCCATGAGCCGTCCCTCCGCATCGGTGGTCGTCCTCGCTTGGAACGCGTGGGAGACGACCCGGGCCTGCCTGGCCTCTCTGCTCCCGACCCTCGGTCCGATCGACGAGCTGGTGGTCGTGGACAACGGCTCGACCGACGGGACCGGCGAGGGCCTCGCCGCTCTGCTCGACGGCGAGCCACGGGCACGGGTCACCTCCAACGTGGTCAACATCGGTTTCGCTGCGGGCTGCAACCAGGGGGCCGCCTTGTCGCGCGCCGAGGTGCTGGTGTTCTTGAACAGCGACACCCTCGTCACCGCCGGTTGGCTCGAAGGGCTGCTCGAGCCCTTCAGCGACCCCCGGGTCGCGGCGACCGGCCCGATGTCCAACTTCGTGTCGGGCCCGCAGCTGTTGGCCGGTGCGCGCTACTCCCCCGGCGACCTCGGCTCACAGGCGGGGCTCGCCGCCAGCCTGGCCTCGGTCACCCCCCCGACCGAGCCCGTCGAGCGCCTCGTCGGTTTCTGTCTAGCGGTTCGGACCGAGAGCTTCACCTCGATCGGAGGGTTCGACCCCCGCTTCGAGGGCGGGGGCTACGAGGACGACGACCTCTGCGCCCGGCTGGTCGCCGCCGGCGGTCGTCTGCTCGTCTGCCGCCGGGTCTTCGTCCACCACGAGGGACACGCCAGCTTCGACGCGAACGGGCTGGACTGGGTGGCCTCCGAGCTCGCCAACCGGCGCCGCTTCGTCGAGAAGCACTCCGGGCAGCCGACCGCCGACCGACCGCTGGTGTCGCTCTGCATGATCGCCCGCGACGAGGCCGAACTGCTCGCCGCCTGCATCGAGTCCACCCGGGGTCTCGCCGACGAGGTCGTGGTCTACGACACCGGCTCGACCGACGAGACCCGCGAGGTAGCCGCCAGGCTCGGCGCGACCGTGGTCGAGGGCTACTGGGACGACGACTTCTCCCGGGCCCGCAACGCCTCCCTGGAGCGCTGCAGCGGGGAGTGGATCCTGTGGCTCGACGCCGACGAGGTGCTCTCCGGGGACCTACCCACCCTACGCCGACGGCTCGCCGGCGGCTGGGACGACGTCGAGGGCTACGTGGTGCGCATCGAGAACCTCCACGGCAACGGCCTAGCCGCCCGCAGCGGGCACGTCGCGTGCCGGCTGTTCCGCTCCGACAAGGGCCGCTGGGTGGGTCGGCTGCACGAGCAGGTGTGGCGGCGCGACGAACCGGCGTTCCTCACCATGGCCCAGCTCGCCGACGTCCACGTGGTGCACCGCGGCTATCTCGAGGAGATCTACCGGTCCCGCAAGAAATCCGAGCGCAACCTCCGCCTCGCCGAGGCGGAGGTCTCCGACGACACCGGTGACCGGCCGTACGCTTTGATGAACCTGGGTCGAAGCCGCTTCGCTGCGGGCCAGCCGGAAGCCGCGCTCGAAGCGCTGGAGGAGGCGGCCGCCACCGCCGGCAACCCGACCGTCGCCCGGACCGCCCTCCGGGTCCAGCTCGACGTCCTGCTGTCCCTCGACCGGGCCGCCGAGGCCCTGGGCGTGGCCGGACGGCTGCGGGAACTGAGCAGCGACCCGACCCTGGCCGACATCGCCGAGGGCCGGTGCCGTCTCGCCCTCGGCGAGGTCGACGCCGGGCTGGCGCTGCTCGCCACGGTCACCGAGCCCGGCGCCGACGAGGACGGCTTCGACTACGGGCCCCATACCCTCGCCGCCCTGCGCGGCTCGGCGCTCGCCGGCATCGGACGTCACGGTGAGGCCGCCGACCTGGTCCTCGACGCCGCCCGTCGTTTCGGGGTCCTCGACCTCGACCTCGGGCAGCTCGCCGTCTGGCTCCTCGCCGCCGGTCGGGACCCGGCGGAGATCGCGGCTGCCGCCCCCGACGACGCCCTCGGGCCGCTGTGCGCCCAGTGCCTGCACATCCCGCTGCCGATCGCCGACGCGCTGCTCGACGGGCTCGCCGCACGCTGGCCGGAGCGGGTCGAGCCGCTCGCCGCGGCCGCCGGGATAGCGCCCCACCTGCCGGTCACCCGCGCCCTGGTCTGGTCGGCCCGGCTACGCCGCGCCGGCCAGGTAGGGGTCTGCCCGTTGATCGCGATCGCAGGCAACGACCGGGTCGAGCCCCGGGTGAGGCTGCGGGCCGCGGCTGCCGCCCACGGCAGCTTCGGCGACCCGCGGGCCGTACCGGCTGCCCGTCGGCTGCTCGGGGCGCTCGACGGCGACCCCGAGGCGCTCGGGGAGCTGGAGCGGATCGCTCCCCTGCTCGCCGCCACCGTCGCCGGGTCCACCGGCGAAGCGCGGCTAGTGGCGGTCAACGTCGGCTCGGGCGACGACCGGCGGCCCGGGTATGTCAACGTCGACCTGCGCCCCGAGGTCGCCGACGTGGTCGCCGACGCCGCCGAGCTGCCTCTCACCGACGGCTCCGCCCGGGAAGTCCTCGCCCGCGACGTGCTCGAGCACGTGAGCACCTGGCAGGTGCCGGTGCTGCTCGCCGAGTGGTGGCGGGTCCTCGCTCCCGGTGGCCGGCTGGTGCTGCGGGTCCCCAACCTGGAGGTCCTCGCCCGCTGGTTGGTCGAGGACCGCTCGAGCCCCGAGGTGGTGCGCAACATCTACGGCGGGCACCGCTTCGGGCCCGGCGGCGCATGGGACGCGCACCACAGTGGTTGGACGCCGGGGATGCTCTCCGAGCAGCTGGCCCGGGCCGGGTTCCGGGTCGTCGCCAACGACGGGGACGCCAACATGACCGTCGTCGCCGAGCGGATGGCCAGCACCGTGCGCCACCCCGGGGAGCGCACCGACCGGGACCGCCCGCCGGAGGCCACGGTGGTGGTACCGGTCTACGAGCAGGCGGCGCTGACCCGCCGCTGCCTGGAGGCTCTAGCGGGCACCGACGCCGGCGCCGACTTCGAGCTGGTCGTGGTCGACAACGGCTCGACCGACGCAACCCCGGCCCTGCTAGACACCCTCGGCGGGGACGTGACGGTGGTGCGCAACGAGACCAACCTCGGCTTCGCCCGGGCCTGCAACCAGGGGGCCCGCCTCGCCCGCTCAGCGGTGCTGGTGTTGTTGAACAACGACACCGAGGTGAGAGCCGGGTGGCTCCGGGCCCTGCTCGACGCCCTCGACCGGCATCCCGACGCGGGGGCGGTCGGCGCCCGCCTCGTCTACCCCGACGGCAGGCTCCAGCACACCGGGATCTCACTGGTGCCCGACCCGGCCAACGAGGCGCTCGACGGGACGCTGCGCACCGACAACCCCGGGCCGTGGGCCCTCGACGTGCCAGCGGTGAGCGGGGCGTGCATGGCTGTGCGCTCCGAGCTGTTCGCAGCGCTCGGCGGCTTCGACGAGGGGTACTGGAACGGCAACGAGGACGTGGACCTCTGCTTGCGGCTCCGGGAGGCCGGCTGGGCGGTACTGCTCGAGCCGGCGGCGACCGTCGTCCACCACGAGTCGGCCTCCGGTCCCGAGCGCTGGAGGCGGGTCCGGGACAACCGCCAGCGCCTCTCCGACCGTTGGGCCCACCGCCTGGGCGAACCGGCACTGGCGGACCCTCCCGCCGCCACCCGTGCCGGGCGGACCGTGACCGTCCAGCCGGCCCCGGGGGGCCTCAACGTGGTCGGCTACCTCGACGCCGCCCTCGGGCTCGGACAGGCCGCCCGAGCCATGGTCGGCGCCCTCGAGGCGGCCGGGGTGCCGGTGTCGACCTGGAGCAGCCACCATCACCCGAGCGCCGAGCCCGACGCCTTCGCCCCCCGCGGAGCACCATTCGCCTGGGACACCACGCTCGTGGTGGCCAACCCCGAGGAGCACCTGGCCGTGGTGGAGGAGATCGGCATAGGTGCCTTCCCGGACCGCTACCTGATCGGGATGTGGTTCTGGGAGCTCGAGGAGCCCTCCCCGTTCGCCGCCCCGACGGCGGGTCTGTTGCACGAGATCTGGGTGCCGAGCGCCTTCGCCGCCGAGTCCCTCCGCCGGGCGGTGCACCGCCCGGTGGTCATCGTCCCGCTCCCGGTGACCGCCCCGACCCCAGGCGGGGCGACCCGCAGCGAGGTCGGGATGCCTCCGGGCTTCGTGTTCGCGAGCGCCTTCGACTTCAACTCGGTCGTGGAGCGCAAGAACCCCGCCGGCCTGGTCGAGGCCTTCTGCCGGGCGTTCTCCCCCGGCGAGGGACCCAGCCTGTACCTGAAGTCACTCAACGGCTCGCGCCTCTGGCCCACCGAGCTCGCCGGGCTGCGGTCGCTGATCGGCGGGAGACCCGACATCGTGCTGGTCGACGAGGCCTTCGAGCATCGTCGGGCGGCTGCGCTACCCGGCCTGGCCGACTGCTGGGTCTCGCTGCACCGCTCCGAGGGTTTCGGGCTCACCCTCGCCGAGGCGATGGCCGCAGGCACCCCGGTGGTCGCCACCGGCTACTCGGGGAACCTCGAGTTCATGAGCCCCGCCAACAGCCGCCTGGTCCCCTACCGGATGACCGAGGTCCCCGCCGGGGGGATCGGCCCGTACCGGCAAGGCGCCCGCTGGGCGGACCCGGACCTCGACGCCGCCGCCCGGATCCTCCGGGAGGTCTGGGAGCACCCCGAGCTCGCCATCCGCCTCGCCGAGCGGGCACGCCGCGACATCACCGCCGGCTCCAGCCCCGCGGCGATCGGGGCGCTCGTCGCCGCCCGCCTCGAGACGATCGCCGCCGGTCGGCGCCCGAGAGTCGGGGC